>NZ_JABERK010000072.1:0-94584 GCF_013004315.1 Acinetobacter sp. ANC 5378 | reverse complement strand
AAAATGCTGTGCTGCTTTTCGCACAGACATTTTATCTCTAGCCATAATTTCTATGACTTTGTCTTTAAAATCTTTTGAATATCCCATGCTTCTATTGTTCTATATTTTTGAGTATTTGGCTATATTTTCCTTAATCAAAGTCCGTATAAAAAAGCCCGAACGAATTCGGGCTTAATACTGTATAAAACTAAAAAACTTAAGCTTTCATTTCGGCAAAAGTCTCTTTTGCAGCTTGAATGGTGAATGCAATATCTTCATCACTGTGTGCTGCTGAAATAAAGCCAGCTTCAAATGCGGATGGTGCAAGGTTCACACCACGGTCTAACATGCCATGGAAGAATTTACGGAAGGCATCCACATCACATTTCAACATTGAATCGAAACTGGTAATGTCTTCTTGATCTGTGAAGTACAAACCGAACATACCGCCCACTTGTTGAGTCTTGAATGGTATACCCACTTCATCCGCAGCGGCTTGTAAACCGGCAAGCAATTTTTCTAATTGCGCAGTTAATTTTTCATAAAAACCTTCGGCACGTAAATGTTTAAACATTTCAATACCAGCACGCATTGCCAATGGATTACCTGACAATGTGCCTGCCTGATACACCTTACCCAAAGGTGCGATGCATTCCATTACTTCGCGTTTACCACCAAAAGCACCCACAGGTAAGCCTGCACCAATGATCTTACCTAAAGTGGTTAAATCAGGAGTTACGCCATAATGTGCTTGCGCACCGCCAAGGCCGACACGGAAGCCTGTCATGACTTCATCAATAATAAACACAGAACCATGCTCATCACAAACATCACGAATCGCTTGCAGGAAACCATCAATCGGTTTCACCAGGTTCATGTTGCCTGCAACCGGCTCAACAATTACACCCGCAATTTCATGACCAAATTTAGCAAAACATTCTTTTAAAGTCGTGATGTCATTGTATGGAAGCGTGAGCGTATGCTTGGCAAAATCAGCAGGCACGCCCGCAGAAGTCGCTTCACCTTCACCACTGGTCAACATACCTGAACCTGCTTTAACCAAAAGCGAGTCTGAGTGACCGTGGTAACAGCCTTCAAATTTCACAATCTTGTCACGACCCGTGTAGCCACGCGCTAAACGAATGGCGGTCATGGTCGCTTCCGTACCTGAGTTGGTCATACGAACCAGTTCAATTGACGGCATAATTTCACAGATAATGTCCGCCAAAGTCGTTTCATGCACGGTTGGTGCACCAAAGCTTAAACCATCAACAGCAGCCTCTTGAACCGCCTGAATAATGGCTGGATGCGCATGGCCTAAAATCATCGGCCCCCATGAACCTACATAGTCGACATAGCGTTTACCATCGACATCGAACAAATACGCGCCTTTGGCTTTTTCAATAAATACAGGCGTACCACCCACCCCATTAAAAGCACGTACTGGTGAATTCACCCCACCCGGAATATGTTTGCTGGCTTGTTTAAACAATTGTTCTTGCTTTGGAGATAGGCTCATGAATTTACTCAACTCAAAATTAAATCAATCTAAATCTATTTTATTAACGGTTGTCTTGAAAAAGCGCAGACCATTCATCAAGACGTTCAGGAATGGCATGCATTGGACGACCTAATATATCACTAATCACTGCGCAATAATCTGCACCAGATTCAACCACGATCTTTGAATTTTCAACGGTTAAACCACCAATGGCACAAATAGGCACATTCAATTGTGTTTTGGCTTGCTTCAATGTTTCCAAACCAATGTTTCCGGCTTCAGGCTTACTCTCAGTCGCATAAACTGCACCAAATGCCACGTAATTTGCGCCCTCAGCAATCGCCTGTTCAGCCAGCTCAAGTGAGTTATTACAACTACACCCGATTAACACGTTGTTTGGCAAGCGAGCCACAGCCTCAACGATTGAACCATCATCCTGACCCAAATGCACACCTACCCCGTATTTGACCGCCATTTCAAGATCATCGTTAATGACAAAAGGCACACGGTATTCAGCACACATGGCTTTCATATACTCGATTTCGTAAATTTGATCCTGTTTGGCAATTTTTTTACGACGGTATTGCAAGACCGCAATGCCGCCATTGGCCATTGCACCTTCCAACTTCGCCAATAAAAGCTCTAAAGGATCATCATTGGTAATTAAATATAAACCGCGCATAAAAAGCTGCCAAAAATAGAACTGTCTTATTATAAGCCCAACGATACCCAAATTCAGCTCATCTCAAGCAAATACAAATTGATTGTTACCGATAAATTTTCAAAAAACCAAGAAAATGGTAACCGTTCTCATCTTTTTCACCATTAAGTAAGAAAATACCTATTTTCAGTGATAGATCATGTGTGAATTAAACGATTTAATCAGTCTACAGAACAACAATAAACAACAACTGCGATATAAGAATAAAACTTGGAACTACAATCTGACTTTCTAATTCTTTGTTATAAAACGCGATTGGGGAAGCGAACGAAGGATTAGAGAGTCACTCTCTTTTTCAATTCACGATCAAATTCAACTTAAATCAATCAATAAAAAAAGCCCAGAGAAAGGTCGCTCTAGGCTTGGAAAACTTTAAGATTACATTGTTTATTCAATCTTAAAAATGAATTAAATAAACATAAAACTATTAATAGGATATTCACCCTATTTTTGCAAGCCTGAGTTATTAAAAATTCTGTATTATTTTATCTTAAAGTAAAATTTGGCTTTTGATACAGCTACTGTTGTCCACAAAAATGCATCCTTCATTAACTTGGAATTTTATCCAGTGAACGATCATTTAAACTCAGATTTCCACGTAACACGTCAGATAACATACGCCAGTCCGAAATAAAGCTATACAGGGGTTGTTTAAAACTGGCTGGCTTATTTTTCTCAAACATAAAATGCCCTACCCACGCACAAGCATAGCCAGACAGTAAACCATAAGCTAAATATTTTGCTTTTCTTTGGCGAATGGCCTGAGTAAAGAAATACACACCGATACTACTGCCAAACACATGCAAACGGCGACTGGTGATATTGCGGTGCTCGGTCAAATAAAAACGATAAAATTCATGATAGTTTTGAATCGGAAGCTGAAATTCTGGTTCCGGATTGTGTTCGAATTTTAGCTTGATAAGTCCATTCATTGTCATCATCCCGATTATTTTCACTTACGTTAGCGTATATTTTGTACAAATAAAAGCTGAGTTTGTTCTTACTTTTTTGTTCATTTCAAAAGCAATTACTTAAGAATTGCTTCGTCAAGTCTTACATGAAAAATCATTTTCGTTACAATCGGGGACTTAAAATTAAGAATACAATTCCAGCGCTATAAAAGAATAGATTTCATAACGCATTTGTACCGTAAAAATGACGCGTTTCATTGCTGAAATAGCGTCAAAAAATTAGGATGAAAGATCATGGTCGAAGTTGAATTAAAATTTCAAATTCCTGAAGCAAGACGTAATGCTTTACTGAAAGCGTTAGATCCTAAAAAATCGGAAATTATTCAACTTAAAGCAAAATATTATGACACTGAAGAGCGTCTGCTTTCCCAACATGGTGTTGCCTTACGCCAACGACTGGAAGGTACCCGCTGGATTCAAACCTTAAAAGCTGCGGGAAAAAGCCATTTACACCGCTTTGAGCATAATTATGACCTGGGTGAACTTGAACAGGCGCCACAGCTGGATTTAAGTATTTATGCCAATGATGCTGAAGCGCAGCAAATCTTAAACGGCGCTTTGGGTGACTCACAAGAGCAACTTAAATTACAGTTTGAGACAGATATTCAGCGCACCTTTCGCATGATTCAGTTCGAAGAAACCGACATTGAAGTGAGTCTAGATGTTGGTGAAGTACGAACCGAAACTGCGCAGCATGAAGTGCATGAAGTAGAATTTGAATTAAAGTCCGGCTCGGTACAATCACTGTTGGCATTCAGCTTTGAATGGGTTAAAAAATACCAACTTTGGCTCGATGTGCGTAGTAAAGCTGAAATGGGTAATCTTTTAGCGATACAGCAACAAGTCAGTCCGGCAAAATCTGCCAACGAATTTATTTTAAGCAAAAAAGATCCAGCCAATAAAAATTTACGCTTGCTGATTGCCCAACAATTACAGCATTTGTTGCCAAACATTGCCGCTATTTCAGCAGGGGTTTGTGAAAAAGAACATATTCATCAAGCGCAAATTGCCCTAGATCATTTGAATTTGACGCTATCGTTATTTAAAGATTGGAATGAGGCTGTTTCAGATAAATGGGCTATGCAAATTGGTGCATTTAAACAGCAGTTTGATCATTTACAGCATTTAGAACATATGCAGACGACTTTGGGTGCATTTTTACAAAACCCAAATACCGCATCGAATCTGACCAAAGATATTTTATATGCCAAAGAAAAGTTGTCTAATCTGGTTCGCTCAACTCAAAACGTACATCACTATTTAGAATTGTTGATGTTTAGTTTGGACCACGAAGAAAAAACTCAACCTCACGACTTAAGATGGTTTGCGCAAAATACCTTGCAAAATCAATATAAGCAATTACAGGATAGTTTAAACAGTGCCGACATTGCTGACTTTGAGAGCCTGGATAAATTAGCCACCAAGATTCATGAATTAAAGTTTAGCTTCCCGATTCTAACCTCTATTTATGATGTCAAAAATTTGCAGAAATACAGCAAAGCTTTGAATGATGCGCAACTCGCTGCAAGTGAATATCAAATTTTGGCATCCTCTGCGGATTATATTCAGCAAACCGAACTTGAAGCCAGTGACTGGTTCGTTTTGGGCTGGTTGACGGCGAAACAGGAAGTGTATGCACAGAATTTACTTGAAGCGACAGAACAATTTTTAGTAAGTCGTAAGTTTATCAAATAATAAATAAAACAGTTAAATCAAAGCGTATTGCACGATATTTTAATGCAGCTCATTATTTATCGAGTGTACGCTTTATCTCTTTACAAGCGCACACTGCTCTTTTTATATAACTGGCCTACAATTACTGTCATAACAACAGAAATGATAAAGTTTCAGGAGTTTTGACATGCTAGAAGTAGAATTAAAATTTCAGGTTCCGCTGTCGCAACAAAAACAAATCTATCAATTATTTTTGTCAAAGAACGTTCGCCCGATTTCTTTATATGCACAATACTATGACACCCCTGAACGGCACCTAGCCGAGCAAAAAATCTCATTGCGTCAGCGCCTTGAAGACACGCACTGGATCCAAACTTTAAAAGCTCCGAGCTGTCATCATCTAGAACGTTTTGAATTGGAAATAGATTTAGGTGAATTAGACCATCCTGATTTAGATCTTGAAGCTTATAAATCCAATCCTCAGGCAAAAAAATTGCTGCAACAGGTATTAGGCAAACAAGCCAAAAATTTAATCAAGCAATTTGAAACAGATGTAGAACGTCTGGTGTATGTGGTTCATTATAATCGTGCCGAAATTGAAGTCAGTCTAGATCGCGGTGAGATCCGTCATGACAATCAGACACAAGCAATTTACGAGATTGAATTTGAGCTAAAACAAGGATCTGTCCAAGACCTGATCAAATTTGTTCAGCCTTGGGTCAAACAATATCATTTATGGCTAGACGTACGCAGCAAAGCTCAACGCGGAGATTTACTGGCACAAAATTTAGAGATTTTTCCCGCTCAATTTGCAACGCCCCTACAACTGAATCAACAGGATTCAACAGATAGCGCATTAAAACAGATCGTCAACAATGCCTTGCAACATCTGTTGCCGAATGCAACAGCGATTGCGGCTGAACAGTATAATAGCGAGCATGTTCATCAAACTCGCGTTGCGATTCGTCGTTTAAGAAGTGCCTTACGTATTTTCGATGACTGGTCAAATGATGTCGATCCTGATTGGCAAGAGCAACTCACGACCCTGTTTCGTCAACTCGGTTCAACCCGAGACCGCGATGCTTTAAGCGAAGGACTTTTACCTCAATTACAACAGGTAGGTGCGCCTTTTGTGCAACTTCCGGATGCCCCTGAAGAAAACAGCATCCCTATTGATGAGTCTTTACGTTCTTTAGAATCGGTCAACTTAATCTTGGCTTTACTGCAATTCATACATCAGCCTTGCGCAAACAAGAAAAAGACTCCATTAAAAAAAGATATCGCAAAAAAACTTCAGAAATTACATCAACAAATTTGCAAAGATGCCGATCAATTTCTGGATCTGGATACTCCCTCACAGCATCGCACGCGTAAACGGGTCAAACGCTTACGTTATTGCATCGAGTTTATTGCTTCGCTCTATCCTGGCAAAGAGGTAAAGAATTACTTGAAAGGTTTAAAACCTGCTCAAGAAAGCTTGGGGCAATTTAATGATTTAAATGTGGCTGAAGTCATGTTTCAAGACTTGGTTAAACGCAAACAAAAAGTGTGGTTTATATTGGGCTGGATTGCGAATGAAAAGAAATACATTCTGCAACAAGCTCAAGAGCATTTAGACACTTATGCTAAAACCGACACTTTCTGGTAACACAGGAAATTTAAATTTTCGATATCACACTTGCTTAGCGATATTTGCCAAAAATTTTCCAGGTAGCATTATCAGCCAGTGGATCACTATAACTGTCATTGCGCTGTTTGCGAGGCTTATCTCGGGCATCGACCAATTCAAAATGCGACTCGGTGCTTAACACAATGCCATTCACATAAAACCGTGTACGCGTATATTCACTTTGTCCATGCTGAAACACATAAGTGCGCAAATCAACAAATTCACGGTGTGCCACCAAGGCCGCGGTATCATCACTGTCTAACCAGAGTCTCATGGCTTGAATTTGTTCAGGTTCAAATTTCCCACATTTCTCAATCAGGCTGGCAATACCGCGAAAGGTTTTCGACTCTTTGGCCCGGGTTTTATTAATCCGGATTCGATCCACATGAAAATAAAATAACGGTAAATTTAAATGACTGGGCAAATGAACCGCATCGAGTATTTCATCTTCCATAAACGGCTGAAACAGATCTTGCGCCCTTTCAATCAAGCCTGTCCATTGTCGGTAATATTCTTCGACTTCTGACTTGGAGCCATAATAAATCGGCAACCCTTCTACATTGGCCAAATTTGCCGGTGGCCAAATATTTTGACGCAATAAGGCGATGTCACTTTTTAGACTTTGTACCGCAATGGCATCTTGCATTGGAGTATCCATTTTTATGCTTAGGCTATTTTTAGATTAATCCAAAGGTTTAGTTTCTGCAAGGCTTTGCCTATAATATGCCATTAGATCGTTTTTGCAGGAAAAGTTCATGGTTCAAAAGATTGAAGCAACAGATGTAACCGAAGAAGAAGCGTTAAATGCTGCTTTTTTTGAACGTGCTGATGAATTTATCAAACAAGCAAATGAATTCTGTCGTGTTGAAAAAGGTTCACAAGTCAAACCCGCTGAAATGCGCGGTCAAGTCAGTGCTGCAATGTTGTTTGGTACGGCCCGCTTTAATACTTGGGTCGCAGCCAATAACTTTAAAGATGGTAATGAAATGCGTGATGCCAAAGATCAAGTCATGTCTTACATCATGCAGCAGTTCCAAATGATGCTTGAAGACAACTATGACGAATATTGCGAACAGTTTGAAAACTATCTTCGCTTCCGTCATAACGAAGAATTTCATGCCAATAAGCATGACCATGATCATAAACACTGATCATATGATTAAAAGCCCGAAAGGGCTTTTTTTACACCGCTACTTTTTGGATAAAAGGTCATTCAAAGCCTGATGAGTTTGCAGTAAGGTTAATAAGAAACCGATGAATTAAGGATAACCCCATGCGACAACTGGATTTTGCAATTATTGATGCGCATATTCACCAATGGGATCCCTATAACACACCCCATGCGGCAGCTTTGGCAGTTAAATTATTGGGTAAGCATCCTTACTTGCTCGATAAATTTGTGCGTCTGTTTAACTCGGATGATCTGATCGAAACCGTTGGCCTAACCCATCACATTACAGCGCCTTATTTACCTGAAAATTATATGCAAGATATTGGGCATTATCAGGTCGAACAAGTGGTACATGTCGAAGCCAGCTGGCATAAAAATAAAGGCAAAGGCGTGATAGGTGAAACAAAATTCATTGAATCTCTGCCCTTTCACCTAGAAACAGTGAAACTGGGCGGTATTGTTGCGACAGCAGATCCACGTGACAGAAATTTTAAGAAAATTCTACAGTTACACCAAAAAGCCTCACCGCGTTTTAAAGGCATTCGTAAAATGGCAGCGGTGCATGAAGATAAAGACATTCATGCCTGGGCGGATGAACCGCATTTATATTTGAATAAAAAGTTTCTTAAAGGCTTTGAAGTCTTGGCACAATCCAATTTAACTTTTGATGCCTGGGTCTATTCAACTCAACTCAGTGATGTGATTGCCTTAGCCAAACAATTCCCGGGAACCTCAATTGTACTGGATCATTTTGGAACACCTGCCGGACTTTTTGGTCAAGTCGGAACCCTGACAGGAATGACAAAAATAGCCCGGGAAAATATTCTCATTCGCTGGCGAGAAGATATGGCTGAATTGGCGACCTGCCCCAATGTTTATACCAAGATGTCAGGTTTGTTGATGCCTGTCTTAGGTCATCAATTCCATAAGCAGGATCGACTGGCCAGCAAACAGGAAATTTATGATTTAGCCATGCCACTGATTAGCCATGTACTCAACTGTTTTGGCACATATCGGGTGATGTTTGCTTCCAACTTCCCGATGGATCGCGTCAGCTCATCCTTGGTGAATATTATTGATGCCTTTAGCGATGCAGTTGTCGCCTATGACCCGAATGCATTAGAACAAGTCTTTCATCACAATGCGAAGCAGTTTTATCGACTTTAATCACCTCTCCCAAGCCCTCGGGAAATTGAAAAAAGAGGATCAAAAATTATGACTTGTTTTGTGCTTTGCCATACTGATCCGCCATAACTTCAACCAGTTGATCTAGCTTGATGTATTTCTTGATCACGGTATCCACATCGGCTTTGGTCAATTTTGCGAGCGCCTGATCACGTTTTTCACGGAACAATAAATCACGATTACGTTCCAACTGTGGCGTTAACATTTGATGAATATTGCGCTCATCTTCCAAAGCCGTAACCCGTTTTTTCAAAATATTGGCTTTTGCTGCCTCCAACTCTTGCTCGGTAACACCTTTGGTCAGTAAGTCATTTAAGACTTTACGTACGGCTTGTGAAACTTGCATCGATTTACCTGCCGTGTAATTGGCTTCAATGGTTAACGCACCTGAATCCACCCAGTCATCCAGTTCAACATCACTGCCAAAACCATAAACCAGTGCATTTTTTTCACGTAATTCTTGCGCTAAACGTGAAGAGAGTTGCGAGTCTCCTAAAATATAGCTAAACACGATTAACGCTGTAGCATCGGCATGATTTGCACCGGCGGGGAAAGTCAAAATAGATTGATAACTGCCGAACTCACGCTGTTCGGATAAAGCATGAATTTTCTGTGCCGGATATACTTGATAATCAGAGCTTAGACGTTGGTATGGCATTTGCGCTTTCCAACCCGAAAATTCCTTTTGTACTAATGCGAACATCGGTTTGGCTTGATAATCACCGGTAATCGCGATTTGTGCATGGTTGCTGACAAAGAAATCCTGATACAACTTCTTCACTTGCTCAACCGTGGCCGCTTTAATTTGTTGCTTGGCAAGATCCGGCTCAAAATGGTAACGCAAATCACCCGGTTGATAGGTCTCTAACAATCGGGTCATGGTGAGTGCAGCTACGGTTTCAGGCTCGGTATAAGGACGATCCAATGCAGATAAACTTTGCGATTTAATCAAATCAAATTGTGATTGTTCAAACTTCGGCTTTTTCAAAACCTGCATCATAAATTTAAAATAATCATCAAACTTTTCTTTTTTCGCCGCAATCTGAATGGTAATACTATTGGCTGATGCAGTTGCCGTGGTGCCACCACCCGCTTCAATGGATTTATCGGCAATATCTTGCAAGTTATATTGATCTGAGCCACGCAATAATAAATACGCCATCAAATCGAGTACTTCACCTTTATTAAACAACGATTTTTCCGTACCAAAATCGACAGAAATGGTGGCATAGGTTTTGTCATCACGTGTCGATATTGGGTACAACGCGTATTTAATTCCATTCTTCAATGTTCCGCGTTGAATTTTCTTTTCGGTATCGACTAAATACTGTTTCGAGGTTTTGACATATTCGGCAACCTCTTGCTTATAGACGCTACTATCTTTTAAAGGTTCTTCTTTGACCTCAGTTTGAGCTAAGGTTTTAGGCTGTTCAGATGCCTGTTTTTGCTGTAATGCTTTTTTCTGATCTTCTGGAGTCGGTTGGATATCCCCTGAAATACGATGCTCGGGGACTAAAAACCGAGTTAAGGTTTGATTGACTTCAGAGAGTCTCAATTTTTTAACATTATCCAAATCAGTAAAATATTGTGACCAATTTCCTTGATAAGAGACGTAATAATCACTTAAACGCCCACCCAAGGCGGCTGCATTACTCTGGATATTGTCTGCCTGATTTTGAATCAGGTTTTTTACCCGATTTAGCTCGGTTTCATTAAATGACTTGTTTTTTTCAACCCCTGAAACCAATTCCGATTGGACTTTTTTCGCATCATGATTTGGGGCATAAACAGCGCCTATGAAAACCAAATTAAAGTCCTGATCCAACCATGTGGTAGATTGAACCCCAGTACTTACCCCTGTTTCGACTACACTTTGGTAAAGATGTCCGCTCGGCTGCATGGTATATAAATACGGTGCTAAGGCGAGTGTAGATTTGATCTTTTCATTCTTGCCATTCAAATAAATATTAAATTTGGCCAGATCACTACCCTTTTGTACTAAAAAGTTTCTGTTCTGAATTTTGGCTGAATCAAGGACTGGAACTTGAGTTTGGGCAGGAACTTGGCGAGCCGCAATTGGACTGAAACTTTTATCAATCTGTTTTAACACTTCTGCTTTATCAAATTTACCAGAAATCACCATCACCGCATTATTCGGCGCATACCATGTACGGTAAAATTTATTCAACTCATCCATTTTAATGGACTGTAATTCGTTTAAGTCGCCAATCGGTAAACGCCCCAGATACCGATTGCCATAAGCCGACTTCCACATTTGATCCATCATGACGGAAAAAGGTTGATCCATCCGAACTTCACGTTCACGTTTCACAATCGAAATTTCAGAAGGGACAAACTTTTCTTGCAGCACCAGTTTATCCATTCGCTCCGCTTCAAGGTCAATCACTTGATTAATTGCATTCTGTTCCGGACGAATAATATTGGTGTATTTGGTCGAGTAATAATCGGTGCTAGCATTGGTCATTAAGGTGTATTGATCCAGACGGCGCTGGAACTCTTCACCTTTGATATTTTGCGTTCCTTTAAATGCCAAATGTTCTAATAAATGTGCCAGACCACCTTTTCCCTGAGGATCGTTTAATGAACCGGTGAGATAAACTGTATTCATAAACACTTTATTTTCTTTATCATTTTGCGCAAGCACCACACGCAAACCATTATCTAACTTATATTCCTCAATCTTCTGTTGAGATTTTACTAAAACAGGTTCTGACCAAGCGGTTGCACTAATGCCGACAAATAATAAAGAGATGGTAAGTTGTTTAAACCGCATTAACATAATTATTCCAATTTTATTCAACAATATGAATTTTTATAACCCACGACATCTTAGAAAATGCATTTGATTTTTAATAGTAGTTTTTTGAAAAGAGAGCCGTTTATTGCAACGGCTGTGTAGCAAATTTATTTCCACATTTTATAGATATAACTCTGCCTGCATATACAACTTGGCATAACCTGAAATTTCAATACGTTCATTTTCAAGTAAAACACAATGCAATTCCCCGCCACGTTTAGATGCCTGATAAGCCAGAATTTCACTTTTACCCAGCTTTTCAGCCCACAGGGGCGCAATGGCGGTATGAATTGAACCGGTCACTGGATCTTCATCAATACCATTGGCCGGTGCAAAATAACGCGAAACACAATCATATTGCTCAGCTTGCGCAGTTAAGGCCAAATCCACACATGCCCCTTGCGCTGTAATTGCAGTTCGAATTCGCCCCAACTGTTTGAGCAATTCCAAATTTGGAGTTTCATCAATTACATCTTGCGGACCTTCATATTCCACAATATAGGCTTGGCTATTCAAATAAACATTTTTAAATGGCTTGGTTAACGCCTGATTTAAAATTTCAGGATAAGTCTCAACTTTCTCTGCACGACGAATAGGAAAATTCATTTTGATTTTACCATCAGCCTCTTGGCTAACGACGAAGATACCCAGATTTTTCACATGAAATTGAATGACTTTTGTAGATGTAAACTCTTTAAACAGCACAAAACTGCTGGCTAAAGTGGCATGTCCACAGAAGTCTACTTCTGTGGTCGGGGTAAACCAGCGGATCTCATAATTTTCTGCATCAATGATTTTCACAAACGCTGTTTCAGACAAATTGTTTTCCAATGCAAGATTTTGCATCAATGTTTCATCTAACCATTGTTCGGTCACAATCACCGCAGCAGGATTCCCATTAAACAGCTCATTTGTGAACGCATCCACCTGATACATTTTCATCGCAATTTATCCCATTTTATTTGTAGCCATTTTAGCGAGTGAAAAACTTGAATAGAGAAAAAGATTAAAAAAATGATTTCTATAGTTCATTTTTTGACAAAATCCCGATACTCACCGCTTTATTGAAAATTACTCATCCGTATAGATTTGCGATCTTCTACTAGAAAAAAATCGACTTTAACGATAGCTTATTCATATCTCTCTGATTGATTGCCTATCTCATGACTTTTCAAATTCATATGATTGATGTCAAAAATCAATTACAAAACTATATTTGGTTGTTAGAACATACACCGAGTAAGGAAGTGGTCGCTATTGATCCCACCGAAGCGCATTTGGTAGAAGCATATTGTACAGAAAACAATTTAAAGCTGAGTCAGATTTGGCTGACCCATTGGCATAAAGATCACACTGGTGGCGTACCCGAACTTTTAATCAATCGCAATATTGCTGTCTATGGTCCACGTGAAGAATTAAGTAAAGTTCCCTTTATTAGCCATCCCCTGCAACATAAAGCCCATATTACTTTCCATGATTTAGATATTGAGATTATTGCCGTCCCTGGTCATACACTGGGACATATTGTCTATTTTATTGATGCTTTAGATGTTGTTTTTTGCGGCGACACGCTTTTTGCGATGGGCTGTGGACGAGTTTTTGAAGGCACCTATGAGCAAATGTATCATTCGCTTAATCGCTTAGCCGCTTTACCTGCACGAACCAAAGTGTATTGCACACACGAATACACCCTTTCAAATGCAAAATTTGCATTACAGGCAGAACCAGACAATCTAGCGATTCAACAGCGTTTCGAAAAAGTTGAAGCACAACGCATGCTCGGTCAATGTACGTTACCCAGTACAATTGAATTGGAACTCGAAACCAATCCATTTTTAAGAGTTGAAAGCGTTGATGAATTTCAACGCCTACGAGAGTTAAAAGATAATTTTTAATAGGGAGCGAATATAAGGGCTTTATAAAAGCTGATGCGTTTGAGCATAAACATCCAGCTCAATTTGCGTCACCACACGCGTCATTTTCATTTCATCAACACGAACCAATAGCAAGCCACCTAAAGCAGGTTGATAACGTCGAGCACTACCAAAAGGGGTATAAGACACTTTTGATTGTTCCGCGAAGATCAGCCAATCTTCATGTCCTAACATGACAGCAGCAGGGACTAAATCTTGTTGCTGCATATTTTGAATTTGATTCAATACATTTTGTTCAATGGTTTCTGTCGTCATTTCAATCTAATCATCATCTTAATAAGCATTCCACACCCGCCAGAATTCAAAAATCCCCCTGCATAGGTACAATACAGTTTATCTTTTTTTAATATCGGAAGCACTGCGATTTTTTCGACTCATTCTTAGTCGCTTATAAAATGATAATGATTTCTCACTTCAGCTCGGTATTTCTAAACACTCCCCAAAAGACAGTTCAAATATAAAAACATTTAAGCTACATGGAAAATTGTGTATAAATATTTCCATTTCTAAAAACCTTAAATGCTTCAATTAAAATAAATAAGAATCAGATAGATATATGAATATTTATTTCAATAGACGGGTAAATTTTAACTTGAATTTTAGCGATTATTTATTCAATTATTGCTGATAAAAAATACAAATTATTTATTTTATAAAAAACCACACAAAGCTGCCCTTTAAAAAAAAATCTGCATCCCTATTATTAATTTAATACTGCAATGTACCCATATATACAAGGAGTTCACTCGTGAAGAAAGTTGTTAAGGCAAAAAATTTAATTGCATTCCGTATTTGGTTAGAAAAACTAGGCTATTCGGTAAAAACATTAACCGACAATCGCGGATTTACTTTTAGCTTTAAAAAAGAATATGGCTTGGTTACCTGTGATTTGGCTGGTAACTCCCTGGCAATGCAACTCGGTGAAGAATTTGAAGATCACTTAAAAGCTTAAAATATATTTCACTTGTGGATCGAGATAAAAATAACTTATTCAAAATATATTTTTCACAACATTTTTCTAAATAATCTTTAAAGCCCCACTTTGGGGCTTTTTTATTTCGTCATTCACTTTTTTCAGGCAATAAAAAAGCAAGGTATATACCTTGCTTTAATATGATGGTGGGGACGGAGAGACTCGAACTCTCACACCTTGCGGCGCTGGAACCTAAATCCAGTGCGTCTACCAATTTCGCCACGTCCCCATCTGGGTACTAACATAGTGTTAGATTTTTTAAAACTTGGCAGAGGATCAAGGACTCGAACCTTGACGAACGGTTTTGGAGACCGTCATGCTACCATTACACCAATCCTCTACAGCCTTATTACCAAACAAGTTTGATAATAATTGGTGGGGACGGAGAGACTCGAACTCTCACACCTTGCGGCGCTGGAACCTAAATCCAGTGCGTCTACCAATTTCGCCACGTCCCCAATGGCTGTGTATATTATAGAGATCGATTCCTGATGACAAGACCTTTTTATGAAAAATCCTCTTGTTTGTTTAAATAAAAAACAAAAACGGTTTTTTTGTATTTTTATTGAACATTTTCAGTGAGTAAGCACTGTTTTACAGTGTAAATATTGGTAAATCTTCGCTCTTTTTGCTTAGCCAACATGCCAGATAAAAGGTTTTTTAAAGGTTCGAAATGTTCTGGAAGTTCAATACTTAACCATTGGCAATGTAAATAGGCCCAATCTTGATAATTTTCTGCTGTTAAACGCTGCCCAGTGAGCCATTCATAAAAAATAATTCCCAAAGCATAAATGTCGGTTTGTACGTTTTTCTCTGCCGCATGAAAAAGTTCAGGTGCCATATAGCGTGGAGTTGCGGTCAGACTTTGCAATTTTTTGGGTAAATTGATTTTTTGTACCTGTTCAAAATCAATCAAGCACATGCGCTGCTGGTATTCAACAAAATGCTCTCGCTTTAAATCTGCATGAATCCAGCCAAGTTGATGCAATTGATCAACCACATCGAGTACTTTTAACAGCGTCTTTTTAATCTCATTCAGCGACATATCAGAACAATCACCCAATAGCGATTCAGCATGACTCAAAATCAATGCAGGTCTTCCCGACGCTTGTTGCCCTTCTCCACTTTTTAAGTGAGCAATCATTTGAAAGGGTAATAAAAAATTAGGCATGTTGTCTGAAGAACTGGGTTGATCTACAAATTGCTGATAAAAAGCCAATTCATTTAAAAACCCAGCTTCATAACTTTGATTTATATTGCCTGCTTGGGTTTTTAACCAGTAGTATTGCTGCTGATGTTCAAATGTATATAAAGCACGCCCAAAAGTTAAACTTTTAGGCTTGGTCTTTTGAATCAAATTAAAGCAATCAATATCTTCAACATTAAACTGCAATAAATTCTGCTTCTTTTTGTGCGGGATCATCTTGATAATTTAAAAGTTCCAAACAATGCTGAATGGTTTTACCTACGCGGGCATGCGTTTCAATCGAGGATATTTTTGGCCAGGTCGCCCGTTCCCCCTCACGTTGTAACAATTTGAATAAATATGGTCGCGGATTCTGAAACATATAACTATAGTGTCGCAAGCTATAAGCACCGACAATATTTACATCGCCATAATACCCTTGATCAATCACACCAAAACCATGATCGAGCAATCGTCGCACTGGGGGAATTTTTCCAACCCGACCCCGGCTAAAGTCCATAATCCCTTTGGCAATCACCTTCCCTTGACGTCGAATAATCCGCTCAGGCCAACTCAACAGGTCTCGACGGTGGCGTTCTGCATCACTTTGCATAAACGGCACGATATGAGGATTGACCTGACTGGCGATGGTGTAATTTAAATTATACAGTCTTGCCATTTTCTCTTGAGGGAAATCACTGCGTACACTGCCATCCACCCAACGCGTATTTGCCATATAGGGCGTCAACTTACCATCGTAACGCTTACTAGTTAAATGTACCGGTGGAAATAAAATAGGAACTGCACAGGAGGCCAATACCGCACTCCAAACCAGCAAATCTGGCGAAGTATAGGCATTCATAATCCGGGCTTCTTGTGACGCATCATAAGGGGCAACAGCCACATTAATATGCAACCCGGAGATTTTAAAGGCTTCTTCAAAAGTCACATGACCTAAATTCTCAATCAAGAATTTCTTTAGGTACATCACATCGGCAAAACCACCGTTTCCCTTCATAATGTCGTTAAATTTACGAAAATGAAAAGCTTCACTAAAAAAGTTTTCACCATTTAAAAGTCTTGAAATATCTGACGGTTTTGAAGTGCCCAACATTGCCGTCATAATGGCACCCGCACTTGAACCAGAGATCACCTTGGGCATTAAATCCTGTTCAAGCAATACCTTACACACCCCTGTATGAAACAACCCCAAGGTCGCACCACCTGAAAACATGATGGCAGGTTGACCGTATGCCTTTTTACAATGCTCAAAAAATTCAATTTTTTCAGCCAAAGCTAAACAGGAACAAGCATCTGAAGCAATGTAGGCCAGACTTTCACTGACTTCTTCCACATAATCTTCTATGATTTTTTTTGTTCCCACATAGGTGGCGGTAAACAACATCGGATTTGCAATATTGGCAATATCATAGCTTAAACCTTCACGTAATATGTACATGAGATCATGGCTACGTTTTTGAAAACGGTAGCGCCTTAACCGACTTAAGCGTTGAGAAATAATTTCAGCATCAAAATAAGGTGAACAGTTATCATACTTCCATTCCTGAGCACCTGATTCTTCATCTATTTGCAGTGCGAGACTTTTCCATTCTTCATATGTTTCAGCGGTTTCAAGTTGGCGCTTTAATTTTTTTATGCGATACGCTTGATGTGGATTAATATCTTGTGTGAAATCTTTAAATAACATATCTACCCCTCAAACCCTTTCATTTTTATTCGCTCTTCATGATAGGGTATCACGCCTAATATTGACAGAAAACTCAGCGGATTATCATTGCAAAAATGCCTATTCCATTGGCAAATCATGACTAATTGATATACAGTTCTTCAGTAAAACCGCCCTTTTACTTTTACACGTATAAGCAGAACAATCATGGCAACAATTGATTTACCTGATCATATATTACAAGCACTTTCTACTGTACTCCAACAACTACAGCAAAATTTACCTGAACTGAAGCAAGAAACCGACTTTTCGGCATCCGCTTATAAATGGCAAGACAAACAATTAAAAGCCATTCAACAGCCCAAAAAAATGTATTTGGATGATTTAAAAGGTATTGAAAGACAAAAAGAAAAAGTGATTCAAAATACCCTGCAATTCCTGAAGGGCTTACCTGCTAATGATGTTTTGCTTACTGGTTCACGTGGTACGGGCAAATCGTCTATTGTCCGCGCCCTGCTCACCCAATATGAGTCGGAAGGTTTACGTTTAATTGAAATTGAACGTGATGATTTATCTGACCTCCCGCTAATCCAGAAGCTTATTGAAAACCGTCCGGAAAAGTTTATTGTCTATTGTGATGATTTAGCCTTCAACGCTGAAGATGAAAACTATCGTAGTTTAAAAAGTGTTTTAGATGGTTCATTACAGTCAGGTTCAAGTAATTTCATTATTTACGCCACCAGTAACCGCCGTCATTTACTGCCTGAGTTTATGCATGAAAATACACCGGTAACGCGCGTTGATGTGCCGCAATATACAGAACTTCACCCTCAAGAAGCGATTGAAGAGAAAATTTCACTCTCAGACCGTTTCGGAATGTGGTTGTCTTTTTATCCAATGGATCAGAATTTGTATTTAGAAATCGTTGAGCATTATCTAGCAAAAGCCAATATGCCGATGGATGAGTTTACACGTGCCGAAGCATTGCGTTGGTGTCAGGCACGTGGGCAGCGCTCAGGGCGTGCGGCGTATCAGTTTTCTAAACACTGGATTGGTTCGCAAAAACTGGCATCGCTTTAATTGTTTATTATTTAGCCATTCCCAATCTCTTCTTGAATACTGAAATAGAGATCTAAACTTCACCTCAAGATGACTTTAGATCTTTATTTCGATCATTACAGTTTGTAAAAAATTCTGGATGATTTACGCTTTCAGATCATCTCCCTAAAAAACTTGAATCATTTTATTTGGACGATATAAACAACTGTTGTTATATCGATTGCAATTTTGACATATCAAAGTTCATCAAAATGCTTCAAACTCGGCAAAACCTCTTGAGAGTCGCGAATATTGTTGATTATTCAGTAGACTCTCACCTTTTAAGGAATCTCCTCAATGACCAATAACGAACAAGATTCATTAACGCCTAAGCCTGACGCCAAACCATTTTCACGCAGCTTTGACTTTTCTCTCGACTTTGAAAAGATTAATTTTAGAAAGCGTCCAGAGTTATATCGCATTGGTCGTGGTGAAGAAGGTGTTTTATTGGTTGAACCCTATAAATCTGAAATTTTACCGTTGTGGCAATTTGAAGATGAAGCTCAAGCTACTGAAAGTAGCGCGAAGATTTTTGCATTGTTTTTAGATTATTTAGAGAAAAATGATTTTGTTGGCGCAGACATGGCAAGAAAGTTTTTGCTGATGGGCTATACCCGTGCACGTCGTTATGCACATCATAAAAAAGGTACCCATAAAACTGGCCGAAAAAATAAAGGCGTTACACCTAAAGTTAAAGTACAACTCAATGATGCTGTTACAACTGAAAAACAGCCACGTAGCGCTGAAGATCAGGTCAAAATTGCTGTTGCGAAAATCTTTAAAGAGAAGAGCGATCAAGCAAAATTAAATCCAAAATACCTTGAGCTTAAAGAACAATTCAATGAGTTGATCCGTCAGGATTAATTAAACGCTGTCATTGAACTATCAATGATCGTTCACCCTAAAAGAGCAATTTCAAATTTAGAAATTGCTCTTTTTTATTATCTAAAATCATTTTCAACATGTAGCATTTTATGGCTTTGTTCTACGAATTCAATTTACAGTCTAATTTAACTTTTATGATTTAACTCATAAAGAAGTCTATCGATCTCATAAACGTACCAATACAGCTATCCCCAAACTGAAATACCAGACATTGGAAAAATTCCAAAGCTATATTCAAGATCACAATAAACTGTTTAAAGCCATAAATGCTGAAACAAGCCAGATAAAAAAGAGGCATTGCGCCTCTTTTTAAATCATCAAAACTTAAGCTTCTGAAGGATTGGTTAATTCCGTCATCGGCCAACGCGGAGTCGTCGTCACCGATAAACCATCACACTGCCCTGCTTTTAAACGTTGATAACCTGCAAAGGCAATCATCGCGCCATTATCGGTACACAAAGCTGGTTCTGCATAATAAACTTGTGCTTGAATTTTGGCTAAATCTGCTTCCAAACGTTCACGTAAACGTTTGTTGGCACTGACACCACCTGCAATCACCAAACGCTTTAAACCTGTTTGTTTGAGTGCTTTAACGGACTTTTTCACCAAAGTATCCACCAAGGCTTCCTGGAAGGATGCCGCAATATCCGCTTCACGGTTTTGACCTTCAACTTTTTTCAATTGAATTGAAACCGCAGTTTTTAAACCACTGAAAGAAAAGTCCAGACCTTGATGCAACATCGGACGTGGAAAATCAAAGGCTGTTGCGCTACCTTGCAACGCCAATTTAGAAATATTGGGTCCACCCGGATAGGCCAAGCCCATCATTTTTGCGACTTTATCAAAAGCCTCACCCGCTGCATCATCAATGGATTCGCCCAGCAATTCATATTGACCAATACCGTGCGCTGCCATGAGCTGGGTATGTCCACCAGAGACCAATAAAGCGACAAACGGAAACTCTGGTGGTGTCGCCGATAATAAAGGCGCAAGCATATGACCTTCCATATGATGCACACCAATGGCCGGTTTATTAAGTGCAAATGCTAGGGTACGACCGAATAATGCACCCGTCATTAATGCGCCCATCAAGCCTGGACCACGCGTATAAGCAATGGCATCAATTTGTGATTTTTTAATATTACTTTGTTCAAGCAACTGATTAATTAAAGGAATTAATTTTCTGACATGGTCACGTGAAGCCAGTTCCGGAACAACACCACCATATTCTGCATGCAATTTAATCTGACTATATAACACCTGTCCTATCAAGCCGACTTCACTGTCATAGAGTGCTAACCCAGTTTCATCACAAGAAGTTTCTAAGCCAAGAACGATCATTAAACTGCCTTTTACCCGTATCTAAATATTGCTAAAGCTATTATAGACTTGTGATATGAGATGTAAATGAGTAAAATACTGTCCTTCACTTGTGATCTAAGGCAATCCTGCCATAGATCTTATCCATAACTTATGAGGATTCTTCATGCCACAAGTTAAATTGAAAGAAGGCGAACCAGTAGACGTAGCTATCCGTCGTTTCAAACGTTCATGCGAAAAAGCTGGTGTTTTAGCTGACGTTCGTAAACGCGAATTCTACGAAAAACCAACTCAAGAACGTAAACGTAAAAAAGCTGCTGCAGTTAAACGCTACCAAAAGAAATTGGCGCGTGAATCTGTACGTACTACTCGCCTTTACTAATTAATTTGTGATTGACTGCCTGGACAAGATAAATGACTACTTTAAAAAACCAAATAACGGACGTTTTGAAAGCAACTATGCGTGCCAAAGAAATGTCGAAGTTAACGGTAATACGTGGTCTTCAGGCGGCAATTAAGCAAATCGAAATCGATGAGCGCAAAGAGCTTGACGATGTTCAAGTTCTTGCGGTCATTGAAAAGCAAATCAAACAACGTAAAGATTCGATTAAAGCCTACGAAGGCGCTAATCGACAAGACTTAGCTAGTAAGGAACAAGCCGAAATTGAAGTTATTTCTCAATTTCTACCAGCAGCTATGACTGAGGACGAGCTTGATTCTATCATTGCGCAGGCTATTACTGCTCAAGAAGCTACTAGCATGAAAGATATGGGTAAGGTGATGAATTCTCTGCGTCCGCTCATAGCCGGGCGCGCCGATCCTGCACAAGTTTCAGCTAAAATTAAAGCTAAACTTGCATAATCCCACTTCTAGATCATTCTTTCTTTAACGTTGAACTGCCTTTATTCAAAGACAGTTCAGGCGTATTCCCTTGTTATTTCAGATCACACTGAATATTATATTTTTTCAAAATCAGCATTTCTTTTGATAACATCACTTGATGAATCACATCCTGCTTGGTCATCTGTCTAAATTGACGGTCTAACGAATCCCTGTTTCGATCTGCCGCTTGATACAACTGCTCCACATAATTACCCACGATTCCACAGAATTGAACTTGCTGTTGTGGTGTAAAACTGGTCTGCTGAGCATCCAAACTACTAAAAAAATTCCTGGTTTCCTGCTTATACTGTTTAGAAATTTTCTCCACTGATGTTACATATTGCTCAACACTTGCCAAGGCAACATTTGATGTCGCGCACCCCATTAAAAAACAGGAAAATAATATTTTTTTCATCATTCAATCAATATTGTTCATCGTTAGAAATACAAATGCAGCCTAAGATTATCATATACTTCAAGTTTTTAGATGTAGATTTTATTCATCAATATGCAGAAAAGATGGCTTGTATTGAATATAGGCTTGCTCTTTAGGTGCCGGTAATTCACCCGAAGTCACCGTCCCTAAGCGTAAACGAATAATTTCAGGCAAATCCACCCGATAAGAATAAATTGGACTACCGCATTCCTGGCAAAAAACCCGTGCCTTATTCGGACTATGAAAATATTCTTTTAGAAACTTAATTCCACTGCCAATTTCAAATTTGGATTTCTGCAAAGGACTATTCCAGCCAAAGATTGAGCCTTGGGCCATTTGACAGTCTTTGCAGTAACATATGATGGTTTTTTCAATTTCACCATGATAACGATACTTCACTATTCCACATAAGCATTGACCTTCTATCATGCTTAACTCCTTTTTTTATTATCATTGCAACATAATCATCTGCGATTAGATTCTTAGCTGACGCTCTTTTTGCATTTCATTAATGCGCATTTTTAGTTTTGCAGATAACAGCTCATTATTTTTAACCAAGCGCTGGGCATGCAATAATGATTTAATTGCATTTTCTTCCCAGCCGGACCAATATTCCACTTCTGCCCGATAACGCAATACATTTACCGTTCTAATTGGGGATTGCTGATCAATATTTGCAGCTTGCTGCATCAAGCGCCAGGCCTGAATATCACGAGGATTCTTATTGGAAAACCGCTGAACGAGATTTAATGCTTGTGCAGGTTCTTTTTGGCGAATATATACTTCCGCCAGCTTGAAAGCCAAAGCCCGATTTTCAGGCATAATCCGTGCGGCAGACTGAATTGCCTTATATGCTTCATCGGTTTTGTTTTGCCCCAAATAAATATCGGCTTGAATCAAAACCAACAAATTATTTAAGCGCTGCTGTGCCTTTGCCTGATCTAAAACTTGCTGAGCTAAAACATAGTCGCCTTGTTTGAGATAAAAAGCGGATAGAGCCAACTGCCCTGCAAAATTTTTACGATTGGCTAAAATCTGTAATTGCTGTTCAGTGGTCTGATTAGAAATCACCCGACTGTACCATTTCAGTATTTCAAAATCTTCATCATGCAAACTTGATTTTACTAGAGGGAATTGATTGGCGCGTAAACGCGCTTCACTCATCCGTTCCGTACTTAAAGGATGGGTTAACCAAAAGTCTGGCAAAAAACTAACCTTACTGGTTGATCGATCCATCACCTCAAAAAAGTCCGCCATACTTTGCGGACTATAACCCGCAGTATACATATATTGCATGCCAATCCGGTCAGCTTCACGTTCCTGGTTACGGCTGTAATTCAACTGCTTATCCATTAATGCAGCTTGCGAACCCAACATCACCGCTGTACCCACATCACCATCCGCTTGTGAAGCAATCAGAGCACCCACCAAAAGCCCTGCTAAAGTCAATAAGCCCTGCCCCTTAAAGGCCTCTTGTGAGCGACTGTAATGACGTTGTGATACATGTGCAACTTCATGTGCCATTACCCCTGCTACTTCATCCATATTTCGGGCAGAAATCACCATCCCCGTGTTAATGGCAAACAGCCCGCCAGGCACAGCAAAAGCATTGATTTGAGGATCATTGATAATGACCAGACCTATAGGCTGCCCAAGCTGGGTTTGACTTAAAATATGGGAAAATACACCGAACAATTGATCTTCTAACCATGGATTTTGCAGCACAGGCATTTGTTTTTGAACTTCACGAAATACTTTTTCGCCAATCATTTTTTCTTTTTGTTGGTCAATTAAACCGATACCACTGCCAATTTTAGGAACATTAAACTGGGGCGTTGAATTCATATTAGCACTGTGCGTTGACACCATAATTGAGACCAAACCAATACTGCAAGCTAATAGAAACCGTTTCAATGTTATATTCTCAAACTGCTTTTTTCAATTTATCAGACTATAACATTGAAAATTGGAGGGATTTGCAATGAAGTGTTATCAAATTTTAATAAAATGAAGCATTCAGCACATAAGGTGGTGTTCGCCCTTCCAGTGCATCAACCAAATTACGATACGCCAGTTCAACCATTTTTTTACGTGTTTCTGCAGTTGCAGAACCGACATGCGGCAAAGTCACCACATTATCTAAATTAAACAGCTCTGATTCCTGTAAAGGCTCTTTTGCATAGACATCCAACCCGGCAGCAAAAATTTTACCTGCTTTTAAGGTTTCAATTAAGGCCTGCTCATCTATCACAGAACCACGAGCAATATTCACAAATACAGCATGCGACTGCATTTGATCAAACTCATGCTGCCCGATCAGTGCTTTAGATTCTGTATTTAAATCGACAGCGACCACGACAAAATCTGACTGTTGTAATAATTCATCCAGACCGCAATATCGTGCATTTAAAGGTTGTGCCAATTCCAGTTTTTCACGACGATTATGATACAGAATATTCATATTAAAGCCATAAAAACCACGACGTGCCACAGCAGCACCAATATTACCCAGACCAATAATGCCTAAGGTTTTACCAAAAATATCGCGTCCAAATTGAGCTTCAGCTGCTGTACGTTTCCATTGACCTTGCTTGGTCCATTGATCCAAATCAGGTACTTTACGCGCAGCACTCATCAACAAGGTAAACGCTAAATCGGCTGTGGTTTCTGTCAGTACATGCGGCGTGTTAGATAACCAGATTTTTTTCTGATTTAAATAGGCAAGATCGTAGTTGTCATAACCCACACTCACACTGGAAATAATTTTAAGTTGCTGTGCGGTCACCAAATTACTTTCATTGAGTAGACGTCCAGCACCAATCATGCCATCTGCATCTTTGACCTGTTCACGGATCTGCTGGTTAACATCGCCCAGTTTTGGATTAATGACTTCAACCTGATATTGAGCTTGTAAACGTTGCAGTATCTCTTGATCTAACTGACTAAAAACAACAACTTTCTTCTTCATGTAGCATCCATGTTTTGGTTAGTTTTTTGCATAAATTGCCATAAGCGTTTTTTTAATAACGGCTGATCCAGCATCTCTTGCAGACCAGCTAAATGCATACTTTTTGAATGATTAAAATAAGGACATTGCCCTAAAAAAACAATATTTTTATCCGCACTAATGGCATCTATAAAACCTTGTACATAACTTTCTGCACCGCGACCATCCTGAAAATTTATTAAAGGAAATGGCCACTGTAATTCGTAGTATTCGGCGTGAAGGGCTTGCTGAATATTATTCCACAGTTGCTGTTGTTCAGCGCTCAGCTCAGTAGCATCAATCACAATGACACAATGTGGCAAACCAAAAGCCTGTAATTGAAAAGCTGCGATGTGTAGCACAGGTTGTGCCTCAATAACTTGAGGCACAACTTCAGCTTGAACTTCTTTGACAGCCAGGGTTGGCGTTGGCAACTGTTCTGATCGATCAAGCGTTTTAAGCTGTTCAATTTTTGGCTGTGGTGATATGGGTGATTGAGCTTTTGCCACTACAATTTCGCTCAGATATTCGGGTGCGGCTTGATCTCGCCAAATGGATGAAGACGGCATTTTTTGACACGCAGCACCCTTAGGAACCCAGATATCGATTCCTAATGTTGCCAGTATGTCACGCTGATGCCCTATCATCTTTTTTCATCACCCATTGAATGCTTGGTATTCTAACGAGATTACTTGTCTTTTGCTGATCTTTTATTAAAGATTAGTTTAATCATCACTCATCTATAATTTTATCGTACCTTGTTTATACAATCATCAAACGATTTTTTTTCTGCATTTGTTCAATAATTTCATCCGTTTCAAAACCCAAACGCCAATACAGCAATTCCAGAACATCCAGTTCATCCTGGGTAATAATACGGTCATTCCACAGGCACACTTCGGCAATACCTAAAATACTTAAACGGTCACGTAATAATAAGCCTGCGATATCATTTAAGATTTCTGCCAAATCAATTGGCTCATCCGAGATTTCGGTATACATCTCCTGTTCTTTTGCGGTCAAGACACGCTTGAGAATCTTTTCACGTACCTCCAGTTGATTCTGGCTATTGATTTGCTGCACATGCAACAAGGCATCTATCAGACGCACAATATGCGGTTTAACTTCTTCCAATGAAGTCGGTGTATGTAATGGCAGAAGATTCAATTCAAATTTCACATATTCAAGCAATAAGGCATCCAGCAATCCAATTTCACCATCTTCTTGAATAATTCGCGCCAATTTCATTAAAAACTGACGTGCAATAGTGGCAGGCATTGCCCCAATATTTTTACAAGCTTCACGAAAAATAGAAATATGAACACGACCGTCTAAATTGAGTAATGAATCAACAATTGCCCGACTCACTTCCGCATCTGCCGGAATAAATTCACGATACTGTCGAATCATTAAAATCGACACCATCACTTCTCGCGAACCGGTTGCCGTCTGCAATGCCCGCTGTATTAATTCAGGACGCCGCATATTATTTCGGATTTCCGGATTTAAAGGTTTAATCGCATCATTAATTGCAAAACTAATCGGTGATAAACGTAACAGCGGAAGCGGTTGGGGTGAACTCCACGGTGAATATATTTCACTATTCACTTCATCCAGTGACCGGAACAAACTAAATAGCGGCTGATTACGTAATTTTTTTAAATTTTCGAGCTGTAAATCCTGCACCAACCCTGGATTCAGCTCATAAATACGCTGTTCAATACTGGGATGGATATTCATCCAGTTTTGTGGACTTAAAGAATTGGCAAAGCACATATGAGAAATGGATTCCGCATATTCACTGTGAATTTGCGAACCGGAATGATGCACATAAATTCTTAATAGCGTTTGCACATTGGCATCATTTTGAATCAGACGCCTGGTCTTTTGATCATTTTTAAATGTCCGGCCACCAAGCGAAATATATTTAATAAATCGGGTAATCAAAACACCCAGACTTCCAATCAACCAAATCACCCCACCCATCGCAACAAAGGAAGTGGCAAATTTATGCGTACGCGCTTGACCATGCTTGCTAAAGCCCAGTCTGGCAATTTTACTGCCCCACTGACTAAAAGTGGTGAGACTACTATAAAGAATTTTTAGACGGGTATTTTCTGCCGTTTCACCGGATAAAATTTTATTAAACTCATGGATTAACAAACCATAAAGTTCCAATTCATCTAAATTTTGTAATGCACCCCAAGTCAGAATAATCACAATATCGCGCGGATAAAAACCTGCCGTGAGGGCATTTACACCCACTTCATTGGGAAGTACATAGACTGCAGGAGTATCAATTAAAAAGGTATCTGCCAATTGTTCAGTGATTTTGAGCGCAAGACTTTCTTCAGGAATACTTTCAATTAGGCTTAAGCGGCGCGCACCCAACTGTTTTGCCAGTGAATGACCACCGGAACGAAACACATAAAACTCGTACAGGACGGAAAGTGCCATCACACTCAGCAACAGTATGATTAAATAAGGGCTCAAAGCATGCCAAAAAACAGACTGGGTAGGATCAAGATAAAATACCCACAACCCCGTAATCGCATTTAAAATGAATAGTGTGAGCAATACCGCAAGCATACAAACACTTGCAGACCAAACTATATTTTTGTTTTGAATAAAAGAATAACCCGCACTATTCAATGTGAAGATCCTTTATCACCTTGTATTTGTTCACTCATCATAAATTAAAAAAGCGGGAAATTCCCGCTTTTCATAGAATTAAGAAGAATTTTATCCCTCTTTCACTCCAGTCAGATCAACCGATGCAGCATCAATATTCACATCAATATAACCACCAACGGCTTTTTTTGCAGAATCATTACGTTTGCGCTCAAGCTCATCGAGATAAGCTGCATCAATTCCACCCGCCACATACACACCATCAAAAACTGAACAATCAAATTCTTGCAGTGCAGGTACTTTACTGGTACGTACTGCACCTTTTAAATCTTCCAAATCCTGGAAAATCAAACGGTCGGCACCAATAATTTCACGAATTTCTTCAACACTACGACCTGATGCAATCAGTTCATCTTTTGCAGGCATATCAATACCATACACGTTTGGATATTTCACCATCGGTGCAGCTGAAGCAAAGAATACTTTCTTCGCACCGGCATCACGCGCCATTTGAATAATCTCGTTACAGGTCGTACCACGAACAATCGAGTCATCAACCAGCAAAACATTCTTGCCCTTAAACTCAAGTTCAACCGGGTTCAATTTTTGACGAACTGATTTTTCACGTTGTTTCTGACCCGGCATAATGAAAGTACGTCCGATATAACGGTTCTTCATAAAGCCTTCACGGAATTTAACGCCCAAGATATTGGCAAGTTCCAAAGCTGAAGTACGTGATGTATCTGGAATTGGAATCACCACATCAATATCGTGTTCTTCACCCCACTCACGCGAAATTTTATAGGCGAGTTTTTCACCCATCTTCAAACGTGCTTTATAGACTGAAATACCATCGATCGTTGCATCTGGACGTGCAAAATACACATATTCAAAGATACAAGGACGGTATTCAGGATTTTCCGCACATTGCTTGGTAAACATTTCACCTTCAGAAGTAATGAAGATTGCTTCACCCGGCTCAATATCACGTTCAACTTTAAAGCCTAAAGCAGTAATTGCCACTGATTCAGAAGCAATAATATATTCCATGCCTTTTTCAGTTTCACGCGAACCATAAATCAGTGGACGAATACCGTTTGGATCACGGAAGCCAACCAGACCATGTCCAGTGATCATTGCCACAACGCCATAAGCACCTTTACAACGCTCATGTACACGTGAAACTACCTGGAAAATATCTTCTGCAGTTGGATTCAGCTTGCCACTTTTTTGCATTTCATGCGCAAAAACGTTTAGAAGTACTTCAGAATCTGAATCGGTATTCATATGACGAAGATCTGTTTTAAACAAATCATCGTGAATTTCTTCAGCGTTGGTCAAGTTACCGTTATGCGCCAAGGTAATACCATAAGGCGAGTTCACATAAAATGGCTGTGCTTCTGCACTACTTGAAGAACCTGCAGTTGGGTAACGCACATGACCAATACCGTAATTACCTAGCAGTGCACGCATGTGACGCGTATGAAAGACGTCTCGTACCATACCGTTGTCTTTACGCAGGAACAAACGCCCTTCATGACAAGTTACTATTCCGGCTGCATCCTGACCACGATGCTGTAACATCGTTAATGCATCAAACAACATTTGGTTAACAGGTGATTTACCAGCTATACCAACTACTCCACACATAGCAACCTCGCAAACAAGCTAGGATTAATAAAAAGGATTATTTGTTGATTCATCTGTACGCGCTGCATGCTTTTGCGTTTTATCAGATGATGAGTCGGAAGATGTCGGCGCACCTTCATCGGACTTGATATGGTTGAGCGCTCCATGTGCGGCTTCTTTAGAAAGTTCAGCGGCCCATGGCGCATAAGGGATCAAGAGTTGTACAAATTTAGATTGTTTCCAGTGCGGAGAACTCTCCACCCAGGGACCAATGCCCTGCATGGTAATGAGTACAATCATTAAGCCCTTTAAAGAGCCAAAAGCACCGCCTGCCAATCTGTTGAGGGGACCAAGTTTTAGACTCTTTAATATCTTGTTGAGTAATGCAGTAATAATCCAGGTTAACACCACCATGACCAAGACAATAAATGCAAAAGCTGCAATTTTTTGTACTACTGGATCTCCACTGAGTGAGACCATCGAAGGTGCTAGGATGGTTGCGTATTTTGCACCTACGATCAGTGCAAAAATCCATCCTACCAAGTTCGCAAAGGCTGAAACCAATCCTTGTCGCAAACCGTTTAGCCCTCCAATGAGCAGAATAATCAGTATGAAGATATCCAATGTATTCATGGTGTATTTAGCGCATCAACACAATCTTTAACCAGTGTTGGACCTGTATATATGAGGCCACTATAAATTTGTACAAGGCTTGCACCAGCAGCTTGTTTTTCAACTGCCTGTTCGCCTGACAAAATACCACCTACACCAATCAATGGAACTTGACCTTTCAATGCTTTTGAAAATGCTGCAAGACAAGCGGTACTTTTCTCAAAGACTGGCGCACCAGACAAGCCACCGGCTTCATTACCATGCTTGAGATTTTCCACGCCTTCACGTGACAAAGTGGTATTGGTTACAATCAAACCATCAATTTTAAACTGGATCAATTGCTTTGCAATAAATTCGATATCTTCAGGAGTTAAATCTGGAGCAACTTTAAGCACCAAAGGTACATAATGCTGATGTTCTTCAGCCAGTTCAAGCTGACGCTTTCTTAACGTTTCCAGCAATTCTGTCAGTGCATCACCGCTTTGCAGGCTACGCAAGTTTTTGGTATTCGGTGATGAAATATTAACAGTGATATAAGAAGCGTAGTTATAGACTTTTTCAAGACAGATCAGATAATCATCGACTGCATTTTCAACCGGAGTATCGGCATTTTTGCCAATATTAATCCCCAAAATGCCTTTGAATTTTGCAGCTTTGACATTTTCAATCAGTTTGTCTACCCCGTCATTATTAAAACCCATACGGTTAATAATGGCTTTGGCTTCAGGTAAACGGAATAAACGGGGATGCGGATTGCCCGCTTGTGGACGCGGTGTAATGGTTCCAATTTCAATAAAACCAAAGCCCAGTCCAGCCAGGGCATCAATATAAGCGCCATTTTTGTCTAAGCCGGCAGCCAAACCCACTGGATTGGGAAATTGAATCCCCATACAAGTGACAGGTTTAGAGGCAATGCTTTGACGCATCATGCCCATGCGATGAGCTGATTTCAATAACGATAGTGTCAGCTCATGTGCACGCTCTGGTGCTAAAGAAAACAACAAAGGGCGGGCAAGAGAATACAACATATCTGTAAAAGTCTACTGCTTTTTAAGTCGCCATATTATAGGCATAGCCCATAGAAAACACCATGCTTAGCAGATCTTTATTTTTACCCATTATTGCACTGTCGCTGTTAATTTAATCTGACCCGCCTCAGAAATTAACTCTATTTTCTCAAGACTTAATCCCATCTGAGCCAATTGGGTTAAAAAATTTGCCAAAATGGCGTAATTTTCATGCGCTGCCACAATCTGAATTTGCTCACCTGCTTGCTGTGATGTAACCGATAACCCTTGCTGCTGGGCAACACGTTGCACTTTATCTGCCGCAGTTAACTGCAAATCATCGGCAGGTTTCATGATCACAGCATTACTTTGCATCCAGACCATCATGTCTTTTAAATCATTGACCCGATTTTGCTGTTTACTGGCCGCGGCATGCATAAACCAAAGTGCCGAGCCAATGGCCGCAACCAGAACAAAAATGGCGGTAAAAATCACCAGGTAGCGTTCACGCACAGACAGCCGATCTAAATAATCCGTGATTTTTTCTATCGATTGATCAATCGGGCTTTGCAGTTTTTCTGATGTTTTCATTATTGTATTTTCACCAATCCCATTGCACCGGTGCCATTTGGCTGAATATTGCCTAATTCAACTTTAAACCCTTGCTGATTCAGTTGTTGGGTTAAAGTTTGCAATGCCGTCGCAGAATTGGCTTTCAGTTCCATATTTAAAACTGAAGCATCGTAGTTGATACGATTGGCCACAATTTGATTTTGCATTAAAACTGGACCCACCCGGCTGAGTAACTGCAAGGCTTGAGTGTTGGCACTTTTATTCAAGCGCACATGACTTTCAAACTGACTTTTTAAATTCTGTTCAGTGACACGGCTACTCTGCCCAAACCAGTATTTATATTGATCAACCGCTTGTAGCGCAGTCTGATCTGCCACTTTTCTATATTTATACCAGCGTGTTGCATCATAGCTAAATTGAATAATTAAAGCCGCGAGCAACACCGCAGCACATGCTTTCCAATACCCTGCTACAGCAGTGCTGTTTTTCGCTTTCGGCAGAATATTAAAAGGATGATTTTTCGCTTTTTTTAATACAGGTAATTCATAATAAAAAGACTCAATCTGCTCATGCGTGAGCATCGCTTCAAGGCTTTGCATTTGCTCAGCAGTAAAATTGCTAACTTGATAACGATGCCCTTGCGGCTGATAATCTAAAAAGAGCGCCAGATCATCAACCGAATTTCCCATAAATTCATTTTCACGAACCAGCAAACGCCCCGATACATTGGCAATAACGGCTTGACCTGCGTCAGGAATGGGTAAAATCAGAAAATCTGGCAATAAGGAAATGACTTTGACCGGAATCAAGCTCAAGGCATGTTGTAGCATTTCCACTGTGCTATTTGCCACGCCCAAAATGACCAACTGATCTGGATTTTGAAAATGATGCAATACCTTCATTGAATCAATGGGCAAAACCACAAATTCTTCTAATAGATATTTAACCCCTTCCACACCCAATTTTTTATATTGTGATTTGGCTAAAGTCTGTTGCAGCATTTGCACATCACGGCTCGGAAAAAACACGATGGCTTCTTCGCCATGATGGGCTTGCGTCTCTTGAATCAAATGTTCAAGACTAGAGGCTGGATACCAGCTTTCCCCAGTCGACCATTGCCAAACCCCATTGGCTTCAGGCATCCATAAATACAACATTAATGTTTTTCTGCCGTTTTAATTAATATTTTATGTGTTTGGAATAAAACTGTTTAACTGTGTTGACAATCCAGCAGCAATGACTGCTTGCTCGTAAATACGCGCTTCAGCCAGAGCATACGGATGGAACGACTCGGATGTCAACAATGATGAAATATGTGCCACTACATTCATATGACACACCACAACAATCGACTCATAAGGCAAATGGGACAACCATTCAACTGCTGATTTGGCATCGTCTTCAGGTTTAATCTTATTACATACCAGCACAGGTACATTTTGAAAATAATGCTGCAGATGCGCCAAAGTCTCTTGTGCACGCAATAAAGGACTGACTACAAATACATCGGGTTGAATCATGTCCTTTAAATATTCTGCAGTTTGTTGCGCCTGCTTATGCCCTCGCTTGGTTAATGGACGTTTGTCATCATTTCCATTGACCGCAGGAGAGGCTTCACCATGACGGACTAAAGTGAGTTGCATAAAATTTCCTTATTTTCAATATGCAGCAATTATAACCCAGCTTTATGACAGAGCTTATTTATTCAAATATTTGAAATTAGACTTCATGGTGTGGCAAAACAAACTCCACATCACTACGATGCCCATTTTTCATCAGTGAAAGTGCAATGCTTAAAGGCGGTGCCCCCTCAAAAATAACATCATATAAAGCACTGGTAATTGGCATATACACATCTAATTCTGCTGAACGGCTGCGTACCTGCACAATGGTATTAATACCCTCGGCAGTTTGACCCAACTCTTTGGTGGCCTGTTCCAAGCTCTTACCAGAACCCAAAGCAAAACCAACCTGATAGTTACGGCTGAGCGGGCTATTACAGGTCGCAAACAAATCACCCACGCCTGACAAACCAAGGAAAGTCAGCGGATTTGCACCCAATTTCACTGCAAAACGGCTCATTTCTGCCAATGCGCGGGTTAAAATCATGCTCTTGGTATTTTCACCCACTTTATAGGCAGCAGCCATGCCCATTGCAACAGCATAGATATTTTTTAAAGCACCGCCAAGTTCCACACCATGTACATCATCACTGGCAAATACACGAAATAATGCGCTGTGTAAGGCTTGCTGTACTGCATAACGTACCAGTTCAGACTGACTGGCAATTACCGTACCCGCGGGTTGTCCTGCCATAATTTCTTTGGCTAAATTCGGCCCAGAAAGCACACCATAAGGCACTTCAGGTAATTCTTCACGAATAATATCACTCATAAAACTAAAGGTCTTTGCTTCAATGCCTTTGGTTAAAGAGATGACTGCTTGTGAAGTAATGAATGGCTTAATTTGTTTCAGCACATCACGAAAAGAATGGCTTGGGATCGCCACTAAAATAATGTCACGATTACAAATAGCTGTTTCTAAATCGGTCACCGCTTTTAAACCGGACTCTAACGTAAAATCGGGTAGATAACGTTTATTGACATGGGTTTGATTAATTTCTGCTGCGGCAACGTCATCACGAATCCAGATCATGGTATCGCAACCATTACGTACTGCTGTATTTGCCATTGCAGTACCGAAACTACCACCACCTAAAACGGTTACCCGTAACGCCGTTTTTTGATTAACTGAAACAGGTTCAACAAGATCGGAAAAATTCAACTCTGACATTATTTTTATATCTCAACTCAGTATTTAATGACTCAGTATTCAATAAAGTTATTTATTCCAATAACTCACATAATTTTGGCTATTTATTTCTGCACGTGCAGGAATTGCTTTTGCTGCAGTTCCAATATAAATAATTCCAGAAATTAAATCATCTTCTGCAAGACCTAAAGCCTGTTTAAATAAATTCGACTCAATTACAGCACCACTTCGCCACATGGTTGAAAAACCCTGCACTTGTAGCGACAACAAAAAGTTTTGTATTGCTGCGCCGGTACTTAAGGTTTGTTCAAAATTGGGAACTTTGGGATGTGGCTGAAATTGAGTTAAGGCCAAAACCAAAAGTGGTGCACGAAATGGATGGTTTTTAACACGGTCTAACTGAGTCTGATCGGTTTCACCCAAATCCGCCAAAGCTTTAGACAATAATTCACCAAAATCTTCACGTTGATCCGCTGAAATCACCACAAAACGGGTCGGCTTTAAACGGTGATGATCGGGTGCAGTCAATGCAGCTTGAAAAGCTTTTTCCAACTGTTCTGCATTTGGCGCAGGCTCAACTAAATTGCCAATCGACTGACGTTGATGAATATTAAAATGAACCATATCTACCGCTGAATCAGTCATTAACTTCTATATCTGTGTACTAAAATATTTCATTAAGATTAGCATATTATTATTCAGATACTCTAGAGCAATTAGGCAATGCCCTCCACTCAATTGCAGCCTGATATGGGATGGCAATCACAGAGGAACCATATAAAACAGCATATTTCATACAAGTCTTTCAAAAAGCATCCAAAAAGTTATGCTCAAATGTTTTTTATTCTTTTTAAAACAAATCAGGGGAAAAAGATGAATAAATTTTTTCTACTCTCTTCCACAGTTGCGGTTGCTCTTGCCTTAACTGCATGTACATCCAATCCAACAACATCATTAGCCATTCAAAAACAAAATAATCAGTATGAAGTGACCGGCGTAGGTAAAAGTAATCTCATTTCTAAAAATAATGCGATTACTGCTGCCAACAATACCTGTGGCAAAAAGGCCACTCCAGTCGTGATTGATGAAAAAACTGCATACAATGGTGCTTTAAAAGGCGTGGTTGATGAAAAAACAGGACAAATGATTCAGGCTGCAACCAGCGTTCTAGGCACTATAGCAGGGAAAAGTGGCAGTCTAGCTCGGGATGATGACTACCAAACAGTTCTCACATTTACTTGCCGGGCAAACTAAATATGTAAATGATAATTTTATGTCATTACATCAATAAGATATGATGTTTTGAGCATACAAAAAAAGCCGCTTATTTAAAGCGGCTTTTCTTTTACATTTTATTTAATATCAAAATTAACAATAACCTTCCATACGGGTTAAAGGTAGTTTTTGACCAATGGCTTTTTCAATTTCTGGAAGATAGAACGCATCATCTTCAGACAAGAAACTAATACTGACACCCCGTGTACCAGCACGACCGGTACGACCGATACGGTGTACATAATCATCTGATTGTTCAGGCAAAGTAAAGTTTATCACATGTGAAACACCATCCACATGAATACCACGACCAGCAACATCGGTTGCAATCATAATATTATGTTGGCCATTTTTAAATTGATCGAGCATTTTGGTACGCTTGTCTTGTGCAATTTCACCAGACAACATCACAACCTTATAACCATCTCTTTTTAAATGATCATACAGTTTACGCACCTGATCACGACGATTGGCAAAAATCATGACTTTTTCAATCGGTTCATCGCGCAAAATTTCTTGCAACAATTTATATTTATCTGTTTTAGCAACCATGTAAACACGTTGCTCAACGTCTGCATTGGTTTTCTTTTCTGGCTCAATTTCAACAGTCACAGGTTCAAACAGCCATTGTTGCGCCAAATTTAAAACATCATAGCTAAAGGTTGCAGAGAACATGAGCGTTTGACGTTGTTCTTTACGCGGTGAATAACGCACAATTCGTTTTACTGAGGGAATAAATCCCATATCCAGCATACGGTCCGCTTCATCAATCACTAAAAATTCGATTTGATCCAGCCACACTTCTTTTTGTTCAACAAAGTCAATTAAACGACCGGGTGTCGCCACAATAATATCGACAAATTGTTTATCAAGTTGTGCTTTTTGCTTATCAAAATCAACACCACCCAACAAGGTAACCACATGCAAATCGGTAAATTTGGTTAACTCTTTAGCATCACTTTCAATTTGTAAAGCCAACTCACGTGTTGGAGCAAGAATTAACGCACGTGCTTCACCACGAAAGCGTTGTTCTTTAATCGGATTATTGAGCAAATCATTAATGACACTAACAAGGAAAGCGGCTGTTTTCCCGGTACCTGTCTGTGCACGACCAATGGCATCGTGTCCAGCCAAAGTAAATTTTAAAACCTTTTCCTGAATCGGTGTCATTTCTTTGAAACCTAAAGCATCAATAGCTTGTTTAAGTTTCGGATGTAAATTTAAGGTTTCAAAACCAGATGACATATAAATGCGCTCTAACTTAATAATCAGGAAAATTGTAGCCTATTATAAACAAAAACGCCCCAAATTACATTGGGGCGTTCTCATGAATAATCAGGCGATTAGTCTAAAGGTTGTACTTCTTCAGCTTGAAAGCCTTTTTGACCTTTAACTACGCTGAATTCAACACGTTGGCCGTCACGAAGTGAACGGTGACCGTCACCTTGGATAGCGCGGAAATGAACGAATACGTCGTCGCCGCCGTTACGTTGAATAAAGCCGAAGCCTTTAGTGTCGTTGAACCATTTAACTACGCCTTGTTCACGAGCTGTCATAAGTTAATCCTCATTGTATTTAATAGAAGGACCACCCGGTGTTGCAAACAGCAGAGTAAACAAGGTTTAAAAATATTTATTATTTCTAAGCTTGTAATCATTCTGTATTACTATTAACAAAATCCCGGTTACATCCATTTTAATATTCAACTTTAAGACAAATTTAACAGTGTCATTAATTTGAATACGCGACGAGCTTACCACGGGTTTATAACAATTCATACTGTTTTTTTTGAATAATTTTCCTTTTGATTGAGTTTTATTTTACTAATTATTTATCTATTTTATATCAGTACTTTTTATGTTGAGATTATATAATTTCATTTAGCTTTGGCACTAAATTTGCTAACATTTCAGAACGTTTTGTCAGAAATTTAATGAGATGAATGATCTAGCCAATCCAGCAATTATCATAGATGCGATGGGCAAACCCTGCCCCATGCCATTATTGATGCTTAAGCGAGCGATCAAGAATAAATCAGATCATCTATTTTTATTAAAATCTTCAGATCCGCATAGTCAGCAAGATGTAACTCGCTATTGCCAAATGCATCAATTGAAATGCAATATGACAAAAATAACTGATACTGAATATCACTACTTAATTGAATCTTAATTATTTTCAATTAAACTAGAACTTTTCAAATTTGTATAAAAAATTACATTTCTCTACCCAATATTCCTTATTTCAGGAAAATATTGGATTAAGATAAAATTTAAGTGGTTATGTCATCCATTCTGAAGGAGAACACATGAGTGACAGCAGCAATCAATTGATGCCCCTGTCATTATCGGCGCCAGGGGTAAATCTCGGTGCTTATATAAGTACTGTCAATCAGATTCCTATTTTAACGGCTGAACAAGAAAAAGAGTTAGCCGAACGGTATTATTACGACCAAGATTTAGACGCTGCAAAAATGCTTGTGATGTCTCATTTGCGTTTTGTGGTCCATATTGCACGTAGTTATGCCGGCTATGGTTTGCCACAGGGCGACCTTATTCAAGAAGGTAACCTCGGCTTAATGAAAGCAGTTAAACGTTTTGACCCTAATATGGGCGTGCGTTTGGTTTCTTTTGCCGTGCATTGGATTAAAGCTGAAATTCATGAATATGTGATTCGTAACTGGCGTATTGTTAAAATTGCGACTACTAAAGCGCAACGTAAACTGTTCTTTAACTTACGTAGCTTAAAAAAATCGAGTAAAAAGCTGACACTTGAAGAAGCAAAATCGATTGCCAATGACTTGAATGTGACACCAGAACAAGTCTTGGAAATGGAAGGCCGTTTAACCGCATACGATGCAGCCTTTGAAGCTCAGGGTGATGACGATGATGAAGGTTCAACGCATGTCGCACCGGCTTTGTATTTAGAAGATAATCGTTACGATCCAGCACGTTTAGCTGAAGAAGAAGACTACGAGCAACAAAGTACTTCTGCCCTGCATAGTGCAATGGATCAGCTGGATGATCGTTCGCGCAACATTTTGCAGCGCCGTTGGCTAGATGATGAAAAATCAACCCTGCATGAATTGGCGGCTGAATATAATGTGTCTGCGGAACGTATTCGTCAGTTAGAAAAAAATGCCATGGAAAAAATTAAAGTCGCAATGTCTTCTAACTAAGCCATTGAACTCATTTTATTCGTTTTTAAAGAAAGGGCTGCGTGCTCTTTTTTTATATTCAGACATTTGTATTGTTGCTTTTTGCCTTTCGTATAAACCTTAATATATGCTAAGTTAAGCGCAAATTTCCTCAGGTGATAATTGCTTATGTGGATTGCAATTTCAGCCCTTAACTTGGCATTTGCGGTCATGCTAGGTGCATTTGGCGCGCATGGCTTAAAAGCACGTGCAAGCGAAGCTCAATTGGCTTGGTGGCATACAGCAACTGACTATTTTTTCTATCATGCCCTTGGACTTTTGGCGCTCGCCATTCTAAGCAAAGTTATTCCCCAACTGCCTATTAAAGCCAGTTTCATGCTAATTCAAGTCGGTATTTTCTTTTTCTGTGGCTCACTCTACGTGATGGCTTTAGGTTTACCGCGTGTATTAGGCGCCATAACACCCATTGGTGGGGCTTTCATGATTGCAGGTTGGCTGGTACTGGCGTGGAATGCATGGAAATATGCAAAATAAAGTTAAGGAACAGGGAGAAATGACTATGCATATTTATTTAAATGGCGAATCGCAAAATACCTCATGTACCAATTTATTAGAATTGATTCAAGAATTAGCCTTGGAAGGCAAACGCTTTGCTGTAGAACAGAATGAAATGATCATTTCCAAAGGCAAATTGGCACACACCCCAATTTGCGCTGAAGATCATATCGAAATTATTCATGCCGTCGGTGGCGGCTAATTCGGAGCTCCCATGGAAGATACCCCGCTTATAATTGGTTCTCGTACATTTAATTCACGCTTATTGGTCGGTACAGGTAAATATAAAGATTTAACTGAAACCGATTTAGCCATTCAAGCCAGCGGTGCAGAAATTGTCACGGTTGCGATTCGTCGTGTGAACATTGGACAGCATCCTGACCAGCCGAATTTGCTTTCTGTTGTGCCCCCTGAAAAATATACTATTCTGCCCAATACTGCTGGCTGTTTTGATGCCAACAGCGCAGTGCGTACCTGTATGCTGGCGCGTGAACTTTTAGATGGTCATAATCTGGTTAAACTGGAAGTATTAGGTGATGAAAAAACCCTTTATCCGAATATCACCGAAACCTTGAAAGCCGCTCGTACTTTAATTGACGATGGCTTTGAAATCATGGTCTACACCTCGGATGACCCGATTGTGGCTCAAGAGTTAGAGAGCATGGGCTGTGTGGCGATTATGCCTTTAGGTAGCCTGATTGGTTCAGGGTTAGGTATTTTAAATCCGCACACCATTTCTATTATTAAAGAAAATGCCAAAGTTCCGGTATTGGTAGATGCCGGTGTGGGTACAGCGAGTGATGCTGCCATTGCCATGGAATTGGGTTGTGACGGCGTACTGATGAATACAGCAATTGCTGCCGCGCAAAATCCAATCTTGATGGCATCTGCAATGAAAAAAGCGGTTGAAGCCGGTCGTGAAGCATTCCTTGCAGGCCGTATGCCACGTAAACGCATGGCCAATGCAAGTTCACCTGAAACCGGTTATTTCTTTAAATAAAGCTAAAGTCATTAAAAAAAGGGCTCAGATGAGTCCTTTTTTTATATTTCAAGAAGAATGTACTTAACTGTTTAAACCCTTTTGCATAATCCGGATTATAACATTCAGCACCTCATAGCCGTAACAGCCATCTTCCTGCAACACCACAGGGGTTATTTTTCTAAATGCGTTTAACACATTTTCACGATGTTGGGCACCTGAGCGAAGCTGAATATCTGCAATAACAACTAACATAGTTTGCTCCTTAAACACCTTATCCATTAAGCAAAAACATCCATCAAATGCTGACGATATTTATTTTCATATTCAGCGACATTGGGCATTTTTATCACATCATTCACGATGAAAGTATTTAAACTTTTCATCCCCAAAAATTGATTGGCTTTATGGAATGGCAGATATACACCATCAACGCCAACCCCATGAAAAAATTGATCAGCCTCATTAAAAGCTTCCATGGGTGCATTCCAGGTTAACGATAACATATACTTTTTATCGTGAATGAGCCCACCTGAACCATATTTTTTCGATGCATCAGAACGTGATCGACCATCACTGGCATATAAAGTTCCATGCCCTTGGGTAAAAATATCATCAATATATTTTTTGACTGTCCAAGGTGCACCCATCCACCAGCCGGGCATTTGATAAATAATGACATCCGCCCATACATATTTTTGAATTTCCTGCTGAATTTCATAGTCGCTATCTGCACGAGAAATTTTAATGCGATGACCCAGTTCGCTAAGCACAGTATTTGCTAACTCAGTCAACGTATCATTTAACTCGCCATGCGAGTGTGCAAATTGCTTGGCACCATTCACAATCAGGATATTACTCATTTATTCGCCTTTGATGATTTTTTTTCAGTGGCCAATATACGTAAATATTTTATTGCTAAAAATTCATTAATTTGCAAAATATTATTGATAAAAAATCAATAATAGAATGATCTGATCATTTAAAACTTCACCATTTTAAAAGCAAAGAAAAAGCACCCTCAGGTGCTTATTCAAATCAATGCAAAAAAATTAAGGGATTAAACCTTCATCACGCATGGCGATTTGTACGGATTGACGTTCTGCCACTTTATTACGCAAGGCAATAATATTGTTATACGGCGTGAGGTCATGTCCAATACCATTCGACCAATTGGTTAACACAAATAAATAGGCATCTGCCGGACCAAAATTATCATCAACTAAATAATCGTTATCAGACTCAGCAATGGCTTTTTCAATATAGACAAGCAAACGGTCAATTTCTGCATAAGCTTTTTCTTTCGCCTCATCCGACAATGATGCACCGAAAAATACCGCATAAGCATCATGTAATTCAGAGTTCAAGTAACCTAGCCATTCAAGAACTTTGGCACGCCCTAAACCTGATGGCGGAATTAAATCTTGTTTGGGATCATGTTGTGCAAGAAACGGTAAAATTGCCACATTTTCAGTCAGAATCAAACCGGGATTAATTTCTAAAGCTGGAACATAGCCCTTTGGATTAATTGTGTAATAATCAGCACCTTTTTCTGTTTTATGAGTTTTTAAATTTACACGCTCTAAATCAAAATCGACATTAATTTCATTTAAAATAATATGTGATGCTAGTGAACACGCGCCCGGGGCGTAATAGAGCTTCATATCTGATCCTTGTTATTTAACTATTAACTGTTTTAAATCTCTTCTAACAAACTTTCAAGTGATCGTACCTGTAAATTGCAAAAAAGCATCAATGCGTAAAAAACCTTTACCTTTAGAATATTGTCCAAAATGCAATATTTTTCAAGTCAATCTGAGGTGCTTTTTTCTATAAAACTGTTTTAACATACCCGGCTTTAAAGTTTGATGAAAATTAACCTTGTGATTAGCCTTAAAAAAGAACAATGGTTTTCCAATATCCGCACTGACGTATTAGCCGGTCTGGTCGTGGGTTTAGCCCTCATCCCCGAGTCAATTGCCTTTTCAGCCATTGCTGGTGTTGACCCGCAAGTCGGTCTATATGCATCATTTTGTATAGCTGTCACCATTGCTTTCTTTGGTAGTCGCACTGCCATGATTTCTGCGGCTACAGGCGCCATGGCTCTGTTAATGATCACTTTAGTCAAAGATCATGGCTTGCAGTATTTACTTGCAGCAACGATTTTGACCGGGATCATTCAAGTGATTGCGGGATATTTTAAAGTCGCCAAATTGATGCGCTTTGTCTCACAGTCCGTGGTCTATGGTTTTTTAAATGCCTTGGCGATCTTAATCTTTGTGGCACAGCTTCCTGAAATAGGCAAGATGGACAGCTTAGGCTATTTATTTATGGCGATTGGCTTAGCTATTATTTACCTGTTCCCACACATTCCCAGAATTGGTAAAGCGATTCCCTCACCTTTAATTTGCATTGTGGTTCTTAGTCTTTTAGCCATAGTACTTGGCGGCGATATGCGTACCGTGAGTGATTTGGGACAATTCCCCGATACCTTACCCATTTTCCTGATTCCAGAAATCCCTCTTAATTTTGAAACCTTAAAAATTATCTTTCCTTATTCCATCACACTCGCGACCGTGGGTTTATTAGAAACCATGATGACCACCACTGTGATTAATGAAGTTACCGGAACTGAAGGTGATCGACATCAGGAATGTCGTGGCCAGGGTTATGCCAATATCGTCAGTGGTTTTATGGGCGGTATGGCGGGTTGTGCCATGATCGGTCAATCCATTATTAATATCAGCTCTGGTGCACGTACACGTTTATCTACCTTGGTTGCCGGTGTGTTTTTATTGTGTTTGGTGGTCTTTCTTAAAGATTGGCTGGCATACATTCCTATGGCTGCTTTGGTTGCCATTATGATTATGGTGTCTTTTACGACCTTCCAATGGGGCTCTGTCAAACAGTTCCACAAACATCCTGCTTCATTTAATGTAGTGATGATCGCAGTCGTTATTGTGGTATTGACCACCCATAATCTTGCATTAGGGGTTTTTATTGGTGTGCTACTGTCTGCATTATTCATCATCAATAAGCTGGAAAGCGAAGTAAAAGTCAGCTCCGTATTAGCCAATGAATCAACACGTCATTACACAATTTCAGGGCAAATTTTCTTTAGTAGTTCAGAGAAATTTTTCCAGTTTTTTGACTTTAAAGAAACGATCTCTAAGGTTGAGATTGATCTCACCTATGCACATATCTGGGACATTACTTCGGTCAATATGTTGAACACTGTGGTACAGAAATTTAGAGATCAAAATATTCAAGTCGAAATTATAGGATTAAATGAGGCGAGTAGCACTTTAATTGATCGCTATAATCCACTTTAACTTTTGATTAAAATAACAGTGAGCTCATGGCTGCTATCGTTCCTAGATTTCCAATATGATGGCAGCCGGAAACTAAAAAAATTATAGGCAGTACTATGAATACGAATCACTGGTTTATGTGGGCGATATTATCTGCCTGTTTCGCGGCCTTAACTGCCATTTTTGCCAAAGTGGGCTTGCGACAGGTCGATTCTGACCTAGCCACACTTATTCGCACCGTGATTATTGTCTTTGTATTAAGTTTAATGGTTTGGGGATTAGGCAAATGGCAGAATCCCTTGCTGCTTTCAGGCAAAACCTGGTTGTTTTTAACTTTGTCGGCTTTAGCGACTGGCGCATCATGGCTGTGTTATTTTCGAGCCTTACAACTCGGTCAAGCCTCACAAGTGGCACCGATTGATAAACTCAGTGTGGTTTTAGTCACCCTTTTTGCTGTTATTTTTTTAGGTGAACGCCCCAGCCTGCAAGAATATTTGGGTATTGTCCTGATTGCCCTTGGAGTGCTTACTATTGCATTAAAATAATGTAGATTTTCTTTTAAAATCTTCTATAAGCCAATATTTTTTATAAAACAATCAATACGCACAACTTAACCCCGTTATTTCTTAGGTCTCAACTTCCATTACAGCAAATAATGACGCAACCACAGCATGACTCTGTGGTCTTTGTCGCATCTTAAAAATGAAAAAGTTTGACTTGTTAGGCTCAGGACTTAAAATACCGCATTCGAATTTTTTACATTTGCCAAAGTTATGTCGAACGATCAATTAGACCCGCAAGTCGTCGAGCTGGACAACTTGAATGAACATCGCGAAATTGTCACTTTCATGCGTCGTTCATCTCCGCTAAATACCTCTCAACGTACTGCGCTTGAACAATATGGTCACCTAATTTTGGAATATCCGGTGGGTGATTTACGTCAACACTTTGAACATCCAGAACGCCCTTTAACGGTTGAAATTGGTTTTGGTATGGGCCGTTCGCTGGTGCTTATGGCAAAAGCCAACCCTGAACGCAACTATGTCGGTATCGAAGTTCATGTTCCCGGTATCGCGCAATGTGTATATGAAGCAGGTATCGCAGGTATAACCAACCTACGTTTACTCGATGCCGATGCCATTCAAGTGCTTCGTGAAATGCCAGATAATAGCATTAATGCCGTGCAGCTTTATTTCCCTGATCCTTGGCAAAAGAAACGTCATTTCAAACGTCGTTTTGTATCGCATGACCGTATGCCACTGGTTGAGCAAAAACTGGAGATGGGCGGTACATTCCACTCGGCTACAGACTGGGAACCATATGCTGAATGGATGCTGGATGTGTTAGATAACCGCCCAAATCTTGAAAATATGGCAGGTAAAGGTAACAGCTACCCTCGCCCTGACTGGCGCCCACAAACCAAGTTTGAACGTCGCGGGATTGAGGAAGGTCATAAAATTAACGACTTCCTGTTCAAGAAAATTAAATAACTTTAACCGATACCTTAAAATGGCTCATCAATGTATGGGCCATTTTTACTCTTAAACTTTAAGCTTTTACAGCTAGATAACCTTGATAAGATAAAATTTGAGTAAAGCGCTCCACAGAATCAAATCCACTCAATTTCAACTGTTCAAATGTTTCCTGCTCCGAGAGCGGATAAAAATCATCTTCTACACGATCAATCATTGCCGCAGATTGTGAAGTCGTTAAGCCGTTTGCCTCACATACATGTTTCAGTATTTCCAGTTCCTGCTCTGACTTGATTCGGGTCAAATCAAAAGTAATGAATAGTCCTTGATGTTTTAAACGTGAACAAATCGCTTTAAAGAACTTGGGCTTATCTGAATAATCTACAAAATGCGTGACCAGAATAGAAAGTGCCGCATCGTATGTTTGACCTGTTTTTAACTGGTCTACATCTCCCAACACAAACTCCACCCGATGCGATGCATTTAAGGAATGGATATGGTGTTTGGCTTTATCCAGCATGGTTTCCGACAACTCTGTTGCAGTAAACGTCCAGTCAGGAAACGATCGCAATAGATAGCCCAGCTCATAACCTGTACCACAACCCACAATCAATACATGTGCATATTCATCTGCATAGCTTTGCAATAAAGCTTTGATTTGCTGGTGTACAACATCATAGCCGGGAATTAATTTCCGAATATGCTCATCATAGCCATCAACCACATACTGACTCTTAAAATCCTTTGCCATAAATACATCCTTATTTTATTCATTCTTCAAGTATATTGATTTAATTTTAAACGACTATTTTTGCTGATGCGATTGCAAAATCTGTTGACTCATCAGCTTATACACATTTTTTAAATCTTCTCTGTGAGCATCCTCTAACATCTGCTGATGCATATTCAAGATATTTTCATCACCTCGCATCGCCGGTCCAGTTTGCATCCTTTTAGGCTCATTCTGCGTCACTTTATTGGCGGTTTCTAAAATCAATGGATAGAGCAGGGAAAAATCCACCTGCTGCGCATCGACAATCTGCTTCGCCATATCATAACAATAATTGCTGAAATTACAGGCAAAAACAGCAGCTAAATGTAAACTTAAACGCTGTGCCGAGCTATATTGATAAACTCGACGACTCAATTGATTGGCGAGTTCTGTTAATAAAATCAAATCATCTTCAGACTTGGCTTCTACAAATAACGGTGTATCTGACCAAGGAATTTCCCGATCCAAGCTAAAGGTTTGTAAAGGATAAAACACACCTGCACGTGCATGAACTTTCGCCAAGACTTCAATATCTGTACTGCCCGAGGTATGCACAATCAAGACATCAGCTAAATGTGGATGAACTTCTGCAATCACTGAGGCAATCGCTTGATCACTCACTGCAATCACCACCAAATCAATTTCAGGATTGATTTCTGAGATATTCACCGTTGCAGTTGCACCCACTTGCACCGCCAAAGTGTGTGCAGACTCGAAACTGCGGCTATAGATTTGGATGATTTGATGATGCTGGCTTAAGGCATAGGCAAGATGATGCGCAACCCGTCCTGCCCCAATAAAACTAATACGCATAATATTTTCACATTTTACAATTCACCACAGCATGCCAATAAAAAAAGGACGAATCAATTCGTCCTTTTATTTAATGACCATTTAAAAGAAGTCTTATAAAAACTATACATTTACTGTTTTTTAACCCCTTGCTCATCCACATCACGAACCACACCCGTATCGGTATTTAACACTTCAAACTCAATACGGCGATTTTTAAACTGACCTTCAGGTGTTGCATTATCAGCAACGGGTTGTTCCGAACCATAACCGACCGCTTGCAACTGTGCAGGATCAACACCTTGTTTCACCAGGTAATCTACAACAGCTTGCGCACGTTTTTGCGATAATGCTTTATTTGCTGAAGCATTACCCACAGCATCAGTATGACCCTTAACCGTTAACTGCACGTGTGATGCTCGTTTAATCAGTGCAGCTGCTTGATCTAAAATCGATTTATTAGCATCAGGAATATTACTACTTCCAGTATCAAAATTGATAATTTGCATGTTCAGTGCAGTTGCAATATCTAATGCGCGAATATTCTCTGGATTAATTTCTGCCAAGGCTTTTTCTGCATTGGTATTACCTGTACTTATTGCAGTAGTGCGATCAGCAGGTGCAGAAGCAGCGGAAGTTGCTTGCGTCATGACTGTCATATTTTTAACAAGTGGTCGAATTTTAGCTGCCAATTGCTCTGCATCAGCCGGATTAGCGGTCTGAATAGACAATTGATCACCCATCCAGGTTAATGAGGCATTTGGAACACCTTTCACCAATTTCAATACACTTGGAATGGCATCTTGATCAATAAATTCGGTATGGTAGCTTGCATTCGTTTCTACACCACAACCGTTGTTGTGATTAAAAATTTGTTTTATTTCTTTTTGCAGAATATCGATATAACTCACATTGCCAGAATACAACTGGCAGGTTGTTAAATCCCCTGTCGAACCGGTACTGAGTTGCAATTTTGCTGGCTCACTGGTTGCAGTCTGTGCAGGCACACCACTTGCTGGCTCAGTTTGTTTTTTATCCGAGCAGGCTTTAAACATTAAAGCCAGCAGTGCAGCTAAAATAATGAAAGCAATCAGTGACAAGAGAAATTTCGATTTCTTTTTTTCCTCAACTGCTCGATAAGGTTCAGCTTCGGGAACTTGATGCAAAGTACGCCCAGATGCAATACCCACACCCAAAGCGCTTAAAAGTGCTGTAGCCCAATGTGGCAAGGCACTCGACACTGCTGACCAATGTCTTTCAATAAGATGTGCAATCGCACTTGGTTCAGAAGAACCGGCTTCCGCTTCTAAAAAGCCAAGTGTGGGCGAAATTGAGCGATTTAAAGTAGATTCAATTGCACCAGTCGGGACTGTTCCAGAAACCTGTTCTAAAAACTCCTGCTTTAAATCGGGATGTGTGGCAAAGATATCAGTCAATCTCGGATTTAATTGACTTTGTAAATTTTTAACAAGCTCTGGCTTAGATTTAAAAAGTGACAAAAGGATAGGGAAAAAACTGCTTAATGCCTGACTCTTCTCGCTGAGATATTCTGTTTCACCTTCAAGGACAATTGCAGATACTTTCTGCTTGAGTAAATCAATCAAATTAGTATTCATCCATTATTCCTCTTATTCTCGTTTTATTACGTGCATTTTTTAGTTTATATGCTCATTTTTTATACAGTGTAATTAATTGTATTATTTGAATACTATTATTTTCCAGCAATAAAAAAGCCAGCCGAAGCTGACTTTTTCCTATATTTAAAAATAATTATTCTTCTAAATAATAAATTTTTTGACGCAACTCTGATGTTCGCTGTGTTGTCATATTGGTTTCACAGTTTATTCGATAAATTTCTGGATTATCTGAATGAGTACTTTCTAATTTACATTCCAACGTGCGTTTTTTAAGCCAAAGTCTTTGCTCATCTAAAAGCTGACTACGAACTTCTTTAGTGGTCGAATTCCAAACCAAATTTAAATTTTCATTGGCTGTATCTAAATTAGTTTTCGCCTCTGAAATTAATACAGATTGATATTCCTGTGCAGTAGCCTCTTCTTCAGCTACACGTTTAATCTCTTCTTGTTTCGCAACTTCAGCTGCATTTTGACGTGCAGTTTTAACCAAAGAATCAACTGCGATATCTCTGACGAAATATGCCAGAGCATCTGGATTCTCTAAAGTTACATAAACTTTTTTACCATCATCTGTTGGCTGAACTAAATATTCAATTTCTTTTTTCAGCTGATTTGCTTCAAATGATAAATCTGACAATACTGCAGCCTGAGCAATACTATTTTCATCATAAACCGTACGAGCTGCATCTGCATCTTTTACCATTTGATCTGGAACTTTAACTACAAATTCAGTTACGCAATACTGCTTATTACTATTTGGATCAGAATTATTCGTGCGGACATCATTCACATTGAATGTAATTTGCTGAAGGGTACTTCTTAATTTCCCCATATCAATTGTAACGTTTTCACTATCAATCAATTCCTTGACACGCTCTGCAGCAATATCACTTACCGTTTTACTGAAACTTTCAACAACCAACTGCTTTGCAGTTTCATTATCACATTTAACTGAACTTCCTGTGATTGATTGTACTTTGTCACAGCCAGACACAAGTAACATACAAACCATTAATGCTAATAATTTAAGTTTCATAATTGTCCTATTTTCCATCCATCTTTATTTTCAAAAAATAACTAATTATTCATATTCTTCGTCATAACCCTCTGCTGCTGCAATGGCTGCTTGTGCTGCTTCCGTTGCTGCATCAGATGCTTCTACAGCTTCATTATTTTCCTGATAAACAGCATTGTTTCTTTGTATAGCCGCTTTACTGGCTTCCAAATTTTTAATTTGATTCTTTTCAATTTGTGGTTTTAAGAATGCATAAGTTAAAGTTTCTGAAAGAACGGTTTGTACGTTAGCTGTATTCTTAAGTAGAGCTAAAACTTTGTCACCTTTGTCAGTGGGTTGCAGAACATACTCCAGGGTTAAATGAATCTTATTATTTTCATAATTGACACCCAAATTATTCGCATGTTCTTCTACACTAACTGCATCAACTTTAGCTCTCGCTTTATTAGATTTTTTAACTAAATCAGAGGGGATTGTCGCTGTTAAATCAATTGCACATGTGGTTTTTGGACTATTTGGATCAATAAAATCTGTTCTGCTATCAACTAGGCTAAATTGGATATTTTTTGCTGATAGTTTAAGTTTTGCTGGATCTAAATCCTTAATCGAACCATTTTTAATTAATCCTTTGAGCTCATGTTCTAAAGATTGTGCCAAATCATCCTGTAATACCTGTGTTACCAATGATGTTGCGGATTCATCATCACATTTCACATGTTTCGAAAAAAGATTATTACAGCCAGTTAAAGTTAAAACCGATGCAAACACAAAAAGTGTTTTATTGTTAAGTTTCATTAATATACCCTCTTTTATTTACATAATTATAAACAAAATTAGCAATTAATAACAATTTGGTCACAAAAAAAGCCAGCCGAAGCTGACTTTTATAAATTACAAAAAAATATTAAATCAATTAAGCTACAAAAGTTTGAACCACTTTACCTACCACTTTTTGATTAATGAGCGGCGTATTTTTACCCTGTGAAAGAATTGACTCTTTTGAGACCATCCATTCAAGTTTAGGATCAACCAGCACCCAACCCGATTCCTCAGCCCAGCGATCGACCATATTCGCGACTTTTGCAGGTGCAAGGGTCACTTTTTCAACCCACTCTAAAGGCTCAAATAGTCCTTCATTAATGAGTTGAATACCAAACGAAACATAGGTATCAAAAGCCGTCATACCCGGTTGTGTTTCGGCAAATGGGGCTAATTTTGCAGAACTGCTAAGCGGTTCATGATGGGTACAAATCGCATCAATCACACCATCTTTTACGCCTTGACGTAATAATTGCTTATCTTTTTCAGCACGTAATGGCGGGCGTACATGTGCCAAAGAGTTAAAACCATCAGTTAAACTTTCAGTTAAATGCAGTTGATGCATGGCAACATCCGCAGTAACTGGCAAACCTTTGTCTTTGGCAATTTTGATCAATTCAACAGAGGCACCACAAGATAACAATCCGAAATGTGCACGCACTTTCGTTGCTTCAATCATGAGCAAATATTTAGCAATCGCAACGGTTTCAGCCAATGCCGGAATCATCGGCAAGCCTTGGCGTGAAGCAATAAAGCCTTCATGTGCACAACCATCTTTGGCAATTTGATGTTCTTCCGCATAGAACACGACCGTCATGCCTAAGCCTGCAGCATATTCAAGGGTACGAATCACTACATCATCATCAGCAAACGGCGCATTGGCATTCGAAACAGCCGTACATCCGCCTTTTTTCAAGCCTGCCATGTTTGCAGGCTGTTTACCTTGCAAACCTTGCGTTTGCGCACCAATCACTTGTAGATAAATGCCGCCATCCAGCATGGCTTTATCAACCAAGCCATGAATCAGCGCACCATTGTCCTGCACAATCGGTTTTGAGTCTGGTGGAGTAAAGACATGCAAAATGCCATTTTCACGCGCGGCCTTTCCTTCAGATTTTAAAGTACCGTGTTGTTGCTGACCCGGTTCACGTAAACGTGCACACAAATCGACCATGGTTGGCATTAACCATTGACCTTGACCATCAATGCTTTCACTGATCTGATCTGTTTCTGCAACCAGTTTGCCGTTTTCAATAAAAACCGTTTTTACGCGATCCGTTTTTTTGATTGGGTCTAAGACACGGACATTTTCAATTTTTACAATACTCATGACTTTACCTTATCCCGCAATCGCTTCAATTAAACCTTTTTCTTGCAACTGGCCTTGCATAGACAGTGCCAGTACCGCCATACGCACAGCAATACCATTGGTCACCTGATGCAAAATGACCGCTTGCGGACCATCAGCAATACTGGAATCAATTTCCACACCACGGTTCATTGGCCCCGGATGCATCACGATGCAATCAGGCTTTGCCATCGCCAAACGCTCTTTGTTCAAACCGTACATTTTGTAGAATTCGGCTTGTGACGCCAGCGCTGGAGAATCAATCCGTTCATTTTGAATACGTAAAGTAATAATCACGTCGCAATCTTTAATCCCGGCTTCCATGTCATTGAACAGACGAACATCTTCGCCATATTCTTCAAAGCCATAAGGCAGCAAAGTATTCGGTGCAATCACACGAATGTCTTTACAGCCTAAAGTTTGCAATGCCGCCACATCTGAACGTGCCACACGTGAATGTTTAATATCACCAATAATGGCCACACTTAAAGCTTCGAATGGCTTTTTAGTTTCACGGCGGATGGTCAGCATATCCAGCATCGCTTGAGTCGGATGTGCATGACGGCCATCGCCTGCGTTAATAATCGCAACATGCGGGCAAACGGTTTGTGCAATAAAATGTGCCGCACCTGAAGATGAATGACGAACCACGAAAATGTCCGCTGCCATTGCTTCAAGGTTCCACAAGGTATCTCGTAATGTTTCACCTTTTGATGTACTTGAGCGTGCAATATCGATATTCAACACATTGGCTGATAAACGTTTTGCCGCTGCTTCAAAAGTGGTACGCGTACGAGTCGAGTTTTCAAAGAACAAATTCATGACCGTACGACCTTCTAATAAAGGAGTCGTTATCAATTGATTTTGATCATTAAAAAAGGAATTGGCTGTATCAAGAATTTTGGTCAGGGTTTCTTTAGAAAGACCGTCAATGGTCAAGAAATGTTTGAGATTACCCTGTTGATTGAGTTGAATCTGGCTCGGAGTATGCAATGCCGCCAAGTGCATGAGAGATTCCCGTTCAGTTAAGTTGAACTATTATACAGATATTCCCCTATTGTTGGCAGTTGAAGTTTTCAGCATTCGGTGACTATTTACATGTCATGTAAATTTATTAATTAAAAGTAAGTGATTAGTTTTACCAGTTGGGCTGTCCCCCACATCTTATTGATGAAGTTCAATTTATGGGTCATTTATTAAAATTAGGCTCTAAATCAAAGCAGTATTTAGAGCCTAATGAATTAGCGTAATGCACCAATATAGTGATGTGACACTTGTGCTCTATATATTTCTTCTTCTGTTACTTCTGTTTCATATATTTCTGCTATTTCTTCCTTAAGCTCAATTTGATCAGGTGCAACGTCAAACACCATTAAGCAACGTAGACGTTCCGCTTGTCGTTGCAACTCTGAATCATTCGCAGATAAAGCAAGATCAATCACATATTTAGCATAAGCTTGATTTTGCACCAGATACATAACATCGATCACTCGCCCTGTTACACGTCTTAATCGAGCATAAATCAGTGTTGCGATAGAAAAAGATTCAGAATTGCTCACAAACCCAGTCTGTATTGTGTCTTTCATTAAATACCCCTGATCAAATCAAACTGATTGAAAATAGCAGTTACAGTCCAAATCACATGACTCATAACCAATCAAGGCATTCTGTCAGCAAAATACATACCAGTTATGCAAGCTTAATAGATAAAAATCAGATATTTCCCCATCAAGCTCAGGCTTTGCCATAATTTAAAAACTTTTCAGGACTAAAATACGTTAAAATAGTAGATTGCTTAGCTGCTTTTGGAAAATTTGCATGAATTCGAAACTACGTCTTTCTACATACTGGGTCACCTGTGCAGATGGGCTTGAAACCTTACTCCAAGAAGAATTGGAAGGTTTAGGTGTTCAAAACATTGAACGCTTTCCAGGACGTTTAGTTTTCCAAGGCACGCTAGAAAATGCATACCGTATTTGTATGTGGTCACGTTTAGCCTCTCGTGTACTGACTCCTATTCATACCCATGAATTAGAATTCACTCATGATGCACGTGATGTGGCTGAAGAATTGTACGAAGGTGCAATGAACTTTGACTGGTCACTTGTTTTTGCAACACAAAGTACATTTGCCATTCGTTTGCACGTCGAACGCGACATTAAAGTAAATAGTCAATTCGCAACCTTACGTGTTAAAGATGGTGTGGTCGATTCCTTTATGGAAGCTGTAGGCAAACGCCCAAGCATCGACATTAAACAACCTGAAATTACTTTATATGTGCTTGCTGGTAAAACTCAGCATACCTATTGCCTAGATTTATCAGGTGATTCTTTACATAAACGCGGCTATCGTCATTTCATGACCGATGCCCCAATTAAAGAAAACCTTGCAGCCGCAATTCTGCAAAAAGCCAAATTAGTTGAACGAAATCCTGACATTATTTTAGATCCAATGTGTGGTTCAGGAACATTCATCATTGAATCACTAATGATGCTTACCGATCGCGCACCTGGCTTGGTTCGTCGTTTTGGTTTCAATGGCTGGAATGGTCATGACCATGATTTATGGATGTCGATTAAAGCTGAAGCAGCTGAACGTCATCAAGCAGGATTAGAAAAACAACTCCCTCAGTTCTATGCTTATGATGCTGACTGGGAAGCTGTGAAAGCGACCAAGCAAAATATTATTGCAGCCGGTTTTGAATCCATACTCGATCAAATCAAGATTGAAGAACGTACCCTTGCAGATTGGCCTGATTTCCACGCTGAAGGAAAAACTTCTTTTATTGTTACCAACCCACCTTATGGTGAGCGTTTAGGTGAAAAAGCCTCTAACCGTGCCTTGTATTTAGGTTTATCCGCGCTTTTACAAAAGAACTTCCCGAATCAATACGCTGCAGTAATTGCTGCACAAGTTGAACAAGCCGATGTACTTGCGTTTAATGATCCGCAAATTCTGCGTTTGATGAATGGTAAGCTTCCTATTTATGTACGTTTCGGTACGATCAAACCTGCAACTGTGAGCCAGCCCTTCCTAGCGACTTGGCAACCGCAACAGTTTGAGCCAATTGAAGGTGCTGAAGACTTTACCAACCGTTTGCAAAAGAATATGCAAGCCTTGAAAAAATGGGCTGTTAAAGAAAATATCTATTGCTTACGTTTATACGATGCAGATTTACCTGACTTTAATGTCGCGGTGGATTTATATGGTGATCGTCTGCACGTCCAAGAATATGCACCACCAAAAACCATTGATCCTGAAAAAGCAAAAAAACGCTTTAACCTGGCTTTGGCGGCTATTCGTGCGGTGACTGGTTTAGGTCGTGACGCGATCTTTATTAAAACCCGTGCCCGTCAGGAAGGTAAAACTCAGTACGAAAAACAAAGTACCGCTTCTAAACGCTTTATCGTTCAAGAAGGCAAAGCTAAAATTTTAGTCAATTTAACCGACTATCTCGATACTGGTTTGTTCCTCGATCATCGTCAAATGCGTTTACGCATTGCTGCTGAAGCGAAAGGCAAGCACTTCTTGAACTTGTACAGCTACACATCTACTGCCAGCTTACATGCAGCTTTAGGTGGTGCAGCAAGTACAACAAGTGTCGATTTATCGAATACTTATCTTAATTGGTCTAAAGAAAACTTTGTACTTAATGGTTTGACGGTTGATCATGCTGATGAACAACATCAATTCTTCTCGAGTGACTGTTTTGAATGGCTAAAAGAAGGTCATGAACAATATGACCTGATCTTCATTGATCCACCAACTTTCTCAAATTCGAAAAAATTCTACGGTACTTTTGACGTACAACGTGACCACAATTCATTGCTTAAACGTGCCATGAACCGTTTAACCACAGAAGGTACCTTGTACTTCTCGAATAACTATCGCGGTTTCGAAATGGATGAAGAAGTTCAAGCCATGTTCGATGTGCAAGAAATTACCAGTGAAACCATTGGGCCAGATTTCAAACGCAATACCAAAATCCATAAAGCATGGAAAATTAAACATCATCCAATCTAATGATGCTTTGCATGAAATAATACACATTGAGATGAAACGATTTATCGTTTCATCTCAATGGTAATACCTTCATAATAATTCATTCGTAAATTATCTGATTGATTCACTGAATCTAATAAGCGAATAGTTGAATGAGTCCCGGCTTGCTTTTCATTCAACATTCATTGTTCAGCCGCTTTCTTCTTCTGCATCTGATAATCGGATTCTGCAATTTAAAAAGACTGCATATCTAGCAGCCTTTTTTAAGCTCAGCTCTTAATTTAAAAATTTCTTTTCGCCATATTTATATTCAATGCCTACTTTTAACACATCACCATCTCGTTTGGCTTGCATCGCTTGCTGCATACCATTTAGCATTTGTTCAAGTTCTTGATCAGACAGTATTTTACCGTCTTGCTGCAAGTAATTACTCATCAGGGTTTTCATGATTTGTTTATCATATTCAATATTGGCCTGATACTCGACTAAACTGGGTGCCATTTTAACCAAGCTAGCAAATGAAGATTGATGACCGGGCATCACCTTGCCACTCAAGCTTGTTTTAGCATACCCTTCACCCAACTTAATCTGATTATTTTGCGATTCAAAAGTAAAACCTTCATTCACAATGGATAAAAGGTGATCAGCCAATTCCTGAGATAATTGTTCTTTAGCTATACACACTTCACTATTTTTTTCCAATAAATCAAAGAAAGCTTGTACTTTTTGCTTATTCAGTGCTTTCAGATTGAAATTCATTTGCAACTTTTGAAAAGTCGGTATTTTATGCATGACCACTTCTTTAATATTCAGTTGAGTATCAAAATTCACCGTGTGTTTATCAATACCTGTATTCATCAGCAAAGTAAAATCTTTAAATTCACCACTACCAAATTGCTGTACATTTCGATCGGTACGTTTAATCGAAGCAATATTCAATCGGGTTTTCCCTTCATCAAAGCTAGAATTTAAGCCTTGAGTGGTTTCGAACTCTACTTCTCGTATCTGTACATGACCAAATTTATCGCTAACGGTCATATTCGGTATTTGAAGTTTAGCATTGAGTATTTCTAATTGATCGCCTGTTGATTTTGCATCCATTTTAAAAATCATTGAATCAATTCGGGTTTGTATATCCGCATCATTTTTTTCAAAAACTAGTGTCGTCAATGAGGAATGCACCACACCCAACCAATCAATCTTGGTTTGAGCAGTTAAAGGCTGTTTGAGTATTTTTTGAAAAACTTCATTGCCTTGCTGTAAATTAATTTTCGATTCAATATGATAACCATTCCAACTGCGTTTAATTTCATCTGTACCCGTTAGCATCAAGACATCTTTAGGTTTACACGGATCAAATGACAATTGAGCTACCCAGTCTGCAGAACCCTGCATTGCGCCCATATTAAAATTTTTATATTGAATCGAAACTAAATTGGTTTTTTGATTCTGCTGATAATACGAATTTAAACTTTTATCTGCATACAAATCCCCCCTATAGCAGCCGTTGCCAATACAACAAAACCACCCAACCCCATATTATTTTTGACATCACACGTCTCATTTTTTGCTTATTTTACAAACAAGTATAAGTTAAAAAATGAAAATTAATATAATTTTTTCAAATAACGCTCCACTCCCAATCACATTGCATGATTGGGTCATCCCAAATATCAATTAAATACGTCCCACTTCAAAATAACTGATTTTATTACGATCAAAGCTGGTATAGGGAGTGCCTTTAAAGCTATGGAAATAATGCTTGGCTTGAATCACATGAGAGGTGGTATTGCCCATCCAATGAATACGTGGGTCATTATTTGCCAAGGTAATACAAAAGGCTTGTTTACGACACAATTTAGTCTGTTGCTTAGCATGAAAAATCAGACTGGCAAAAACCTCTTGTTGCTCTGGATGACATAAAGCACTATGAATCATCAAATATTCAAAGGCATCATTTTTTTTCGGTAACGACAAAACACCTCGAATGCCAGCATAGACATTATAAAAAGGCTTAATGACTTTTAAGGGCAAAGAGTAATCGACAACACGGGTTTGTTTAAAAGCTTTTTGATTCCACAAACCATACAGACCGACAATTTGATTATTTTGGTCATATATGAGATAAAAATCATTGATATTCATGCCCAACCAAAAGGGATGATTCGATTCCACCAAGCCTGAAAAATCATAATTCGGTAAAAAATTATAATGCTGTTTCATCGTCAAGATAAATGCATTGGCTTCATTTATATGGCTCGCATTCATTTGCTGAAAACGATATTGTTTAAATTGTGCTGGTTTCTGCGCTTGTGACACCGTAAAGGTACGAATATCATCATAATGAAACGGTTCGGGAAAACCTTTACGCACATTATGCAAAATATTACATGCAACGGTGTTATCTTCTAAAACCACACTTTCAAAAATAGTATCCAGTGGAATTTCGTCATAGACATAGTCCATCAGTAGACGCAGCACTTTATTACCACGGTGCTTAGGATGCATGCGCAAATCCGCAACATAACGCAATAAGTCTGCTTGACCATTGATAAAACAATAGCGCCAACCGAGATTCATCATACCAACCACTTGTGCCTGATTTTCCTCCGGTACAACCAACTTGATATCTGGACAATTATATTGTGCATGACTGGCACTGAGATAACTTGGATAACGCTCAAAAGCCCAAGTCATACCATTGCTTGGCATGGTTTCCGCAATCAATTGCACCAGTTGCTCGTCATCTGCTGCAGTGGCGGAACGTACCAGAAAGTTCGGTTCATTTTTCGAGCGATAAATTTGGTTTTCATTATCGTTTTGTGCATACAATACGTTTAAGCTCATATAGTTTTACTCAGATATACTTAAATTATTTTTGTTTTCATTTTTTTCAAAGGTTCAGGTTTAATATTCCCTTCGATCATTCCATTATGCATTGCTAAGGTTTTATAGTAATGCCAAGCATCATCTACATGTTTCACCTCAGGTTCATCTAACTGACCTAAATTTCGTGCCAATTCATAATGAAAATTTTCTTTTAACAATTCATCCAATTCTGCTGCTGAAGGTTGCTTGGCTAAATTACCTTCACTTAATAAAACATAGTGAGGCTTTTTAATCTCACAAAACTCAATCCCTAACAAACTTACCGGGACATAATCCTCTTGTTGGAATGTGGCTAATACCTTTTGTGCGGTGATTTGATCAATTTTTTCACCCACCAAATCGACCGTCATTTTTCGTCCTAAAAACAAAAAACATGGGACTTTCTCATAAAAACCGGTCACTTCAAGTTCATCATCAATCACATACCTGATCAGTCCAGAACCCGTAGTAATAACAGGACTCACAATATCACCCTGTTTAAGCCTCCATGAAGGTACGGTTTGACCACTTTCTAAATTCAAAAATTCATAAAAATGTGACTGATAGCTAAGTGGATAACGATTATTCAAAGGAATCGTGACTACGCCTTCTGTTGCCCATAAGCCTTTGCCCTCAAAAGCAACATTCGCTACACGATCTTGCAAATGTTTGGCCCAGCGTTCAGCACTTGCTGTATCCCAACTGGAAATTAAGGTTAATTTAGACCAAAGGTTTGTCCAAGCGGTTGGGTCTTTTAAATCTAAGCGTTGTAATTTATAACTTTGCTCTGAGGATTGTGGTGCTTCCAAATAATCCAGACTGCGGCGTTTCCATTGCCCCGTTCTCAACACTTTCACAATTTCATCTTGATTCCGTTCAATCACCTCCAATAATTGCAGTGCAAAAGTCGGACTCCATACTGAAATCATACCTAGATTTTTATCCGCAACCAAAAATACAGCGGTTGCAAACATCGCATCTTCTGCTGAAGCTGCTAAAGCAATTTCAGCCGGCACAGATTGAGTAATTTTACTTAAAACACGTTTTGAAACATTAAGTAATGCGCTGTCATCATTGAGATTACTGTTTTCTAAAAGTTTACGCTGGCTTTCTGGTAACCATGACACCGACCAATAATGGGTTGAATTTTTTAATTGTGGATATTCACGATATAAATTAGTGAGCCATAAACCAATGGCTTCGTCTAATTCATTTAAAAAACTTTGCGTATAGGGAATGAATTTCAGCGCTTCGCTTGAACCACTGGTGGGTTGAAAGCGAACAATTTTTCCCGACCCCAAACAGTTTTTGCCACTTTGGCGAGACTGTTCAATTTTTTCTTTCCAATGGCTATAACGGGTAAGTGGATATTTTTCTACAAACTGTTCATAACTCAGATTTTGCGAAGTATGCTGCTTTAAAAACTGATCCAACTTTTGACGTTGTACCGTTTCTAAATCATTCGCTTGCTGCCGATAACGATGAAAGGCTTTTCGGCAGGCGAATTCCAGTATTTGATGTGAAGCTGACAGCAGCAATCCCATAGTTACGCCACCTTAGAATCTGAATCCGAAGCAATATGTAATGGACGCTTTTGTGGTATTTGGCTTTCCACTTTGCCCACACTTATATTTTTGGTCATGAAGCGGCTAATAAAGCGATATAAATCGCTCCAACGTAGTTCACCGATACAGGGTAATTCTGTCCCTTCCACCCATGTTGGATTTTTTGCTTCAAAGAATGCGATCTTGGTATTTTTCTCGCGTAATTCTTTGGTAATTGGTGCAACGTCTGCTTTTAAAGGTTGATAATCTTCACCGAAATTCAGTAGCCCTGATGATTTATCATAATATTCGGCAAAATATTGTCGGCAATAGGAATCGACATAATCTTGTAAATGCGAATTTTTTTCACCATAGTGCGGATAATAACTGTAGTAATTATTCGCCAGCAACAAATAGGTTTTAAAGCCTTTGGAAATCAAGATCCAGTAAATTGGCGTCAGTGGATAACGCATTTTAAAGCTAACGATATAACGGTACATGGCACGCGTTAAAGCCCGATTTCCCCAATAAGCTTGCTCAATAATCGTGTCACCACTAAAAAAGGCATGGCGAGCTTTGCCATTGACCACGAAGTCACGTTCCATCACCGTGGAGAAGCCGACGATTTGTTTATTTTTAGGCTCGATAATAAAGAAAACACCAGTTTTTTCTAAAAAATCACGTTCAAAAATTTCATAACGGGTATTGGCATAATATTTTTGGTAAATATCATACATACGCTTGATTTCTTGTATTGTCACATTACCGGTATGTTTATACTGACTATACGGCTCCTTTTTCAATTGCCGTAAAAGCTTAAATTCCAACATAGTTTTTATCCCTTCCACTTGCTATCCAGCAAGCGCTTTTTTTGTTTTTTATAAAGCCATGATCTACACATCCAAGTTGTAGATTCAAATGCAATAGTAAAACTATGAATTGATAAATTGCAATTAGCTTTACGTATCTAAACAATAAATACGACAAACGTAAAAATTAAAAACCCAGCCGAGGCTGGGTTTTTTTATCTTCTGGTTTAAGCAAGTGATTAACTTAATTTCATTTTTTCAAACTCAAGATGACCATTTTCAGCTTTAATCAAAATCGTGTCACCGGGTAGAAAATCCCCGCTCAAGATTTTTTGGGCCAATGTATTTTCAACCTGCTGTTGAATTGCACGTTTCAATGGTCGCGCACCGTACACAGGGTCAAAACCAGCATCAATCAATTGATCAAAGGCACTATCATCCACAGAAAGGCGCATGTCTTTTTCACTTAAACGTGCACGCAAGCGATTCAACTGAATATCTGCAATGCCACGAATTTGTGCTTTTTTCAGTGAATGGAACACCACCAGCTCATCAATACGGTTAATGAATTCTGGACGGAAGTGTTGAGAAACAGCACTCATTACCACTGTACGAACTTCATCATCGGTTGCATTGTCACCTAATTCGCGTACATCCTGCGAACCTAGATTAGACGTTAAGACGATGACTGTGTTTTTAAAATCGACCACACGCCCTTGAGAGTCAGTTAAACGTCCATCATCAAGAACTTGCAGCAAGATGTTAAACACATCTGGATGCGCTTTTTCTACTTCATCAAACAACACCACACTATAAGGTTTACGACGCACCGCTTCGGTTAATACACCACCTTCTTCATAACCCACATATCCTGGAGGTGCACCGACTAAACGGCTCACCGAATGTTTCTCCATGAATTCACTCATGTCGATACGAACCATGGCATCATCACTGTCAAACAAGAAGTTTGCCAAAGCTTTGGTCAATTCTGTTTTACCCACACCTGTTGGACCAAGGAACAAGAATGAACCACTTGGACGATTCGGATCAGATAAACCTGCGCGTGAACGACGTACCGCATTGGATACGGCAACCACCGCTTCATCTTGTCCAACTACACGATTATGTAAGAAATCTTCCATTTGAAGCAGTTTTTCACGTTCGCCTTGCAGCATTTTCGCCACTGGAATACCGGTTGCAGCACTGACCACTTCCGCAATTTCATTCTCAGTCACTTTGGTACGAATGAGTTTTGGCTCTTCATTACTTTCTTCAGCAACTTCTTCAGTTTCCAGACGTTTTTGCAATTCAGGAATCACGCCATATTGCAAACGGCTCGCTTCTGCCAAGTCACCTTCACGTTGTGCTTTTTCAAAAGCAGTACGCGCTTTATCCAATTCCACTTGCGCCTGATTGGTACCTTCAACCAATCTTTTCTCAGCGATCCATTGTTCTTCCAAATCGCTATATTCACGTTGAACTTCTTCGATTTGTTTTTCCAAGTGTGAAACTTCAGCTTTGCTGACTGAATCCTCATCCTGTTTTACCGCTTCCAGTTGCATTTTCAACTGGATTAAACGACGGTCCAAACGATCGAGTGGCTCAGGTTTCGAGTCAATTTCCATTTTAATCCGTGAAGCTGCTTCATCAATCAAATCAATGGCTTTATCGGGTAATTGACGGTCTGTGATATAACGATGCGACATTTTCGCAGCAGCAATAATGGCTGAATCTAGAATCTGCACCCCATGATGGGTGGCATACTTTTCTTTCAAACCACGTAAAATTGCTATGGTGTCTTCAACACTCGGTTCATCGACCAATACTTTCTGGAAACGGCGTTCTAGCGCGGCATCTTTTTCAATGAATTGACGATATTCATCTAGCGTTGTTGCACCTACGCAATGCAGTTCACCACGTGCCAATGCAGGTTTCAGCATATTGCCTGCGTCCATAGCACCTTCACCCTTACCGGCACCGACCAGAGTATGCAATTCATCAATAAAGAGAATGATTTCGCCTTCATATTTGGCCAGATCTTTCAGAACGGCTTTCAATCGCTCTTCAAACTCGCCCCGATATTTTGCACCTGCAAGTAACGAGCCCAAATCTAAAGATAAAACGCGTTTACCTTTTAAGCCTTCTGGCACTTCGCCATTGACAATTCGTTGTGCCAACCCCTCTACAATTGCAGTTTTACCAACACCTGGTTCACCAATCAGTACCGGATTATTTTTGGTACGACGTGACAGAACCTGAATGGTGCGACGAATTTCTTCATCTCGCCCAATCACGGGATCCAATTTACCTGACATGGCACGTTCAGTTAAATCAATGGTGTATTTATTGAGTGAATCACGTTGATCTTCGTGGGTATTACTCATGACTTTTTCACCACCTCGAATATTTTCAATTGCTTTGCGCAAGCCTGCAGATGTCACGCCTACATTATTCAGTAAAGTTTTTGTTGCACCGGTTTCAGCTAAAGCAAGCAATACCCAATCAGTGGATAAAAATTCATCCCCAGCTTTTTGTGCATAGCTGTCTGCCAAATTTAAAGCACGTACCGCTTCAGGATTAAGATTAATATCTCCAGTGGGATTGGCAATAGTCGCTGCATCATTCAATGCTTGTTGTAGCTTAGTCTGAAGATCTCGTAGATTTGCCCCGGCTTGTTGTAACAAGCTGATATTGGCGGGCTCCTGCAAGAGCACCGATAAAATGTGAATACCTTCGATCGAGGTATTGTCTTTACCCATTGCTAAAGATTGAGCATCCGATAAAGCTTGCTGCAAGCGATTTGTAAATTTTTCAAAACGCATTCTTATTTTCCTCACAACAAATTTTGTACTTGGGTAATAGATGGGAATGCTTTGATATTTTTCAATATAATTTCTTAAAAAATATTTTAATTTTCAAAGACTAAATAAACAAAAATAACACATAAAGCTTAGTTATAATATGGGTATGTCTTTCGCTTTTTTCAAGCTAAATTTAGTATCTTCTGTATCAAATTCTATTCAAAATATATTTCATCACAATGTTTGGTTAACATAATGGATTACTCAGCCTATGTAGCTATGAAATTTTAAAACTATATATTTGCTTTTAGTTTATATACGAATTTAATTTGATTGATCAAAGTTTTGATTCAGTAAAAGATTAGAGATTTAATTTTGATAAAATAAGAAATGAAGTGATGAAATCAGGTTTTAAAATTGTGCATTAGGATTGCACTGATTATATTTTATAGAATAATTTTAAGTTTTATTGTTTATAAAAAATGGCAATCCACCTGGAATTGCCATTAATTTTTTTATTACGCAGCTTCAATAATTTCAAAATCGTGGGTAATTTCAACACCACCATCAGATAACATTTTACTTGCTGAACAGTATTTTTCAGCAGAAAGTTCAACCGCTTTAGCTACCTGTTTTTCTTTCACAGCTTTACCAGTCACGACAAAGTGTAAATGAATTTTGGTAAACACCGCAGGAATTGTATCAGCACGATCCGCCTTTAACTGACATGTTACCCCTGTCACATCTTGGCGTGATTTCTTTAAAATAGTCACAATATCAAAGGAAGCACACCCACCAAGTCCCATTAATATCAGCTCCATGGGACGTGGACCACGGTTTTCACCACCATATGCCTCAGCACCATCCATGACAATGTGATGACCACTTTCTGATTTTGCTTCAAAAGCAACATTCTCTAGCCAATGTACGCTTGTTTGCATTGCAACTACCTGAAAAAAGCTATAAATTTACGAAGTACCTGTACACTAACATAAATTGAGTTGATAAGGAATTTCATCTCTTCTATGTGACAAGTTCATTTTAGGTCTGTGCGATCTATTACTTATCCATATTCGGAACCGTTAGCATGACTGCAAGCTTTTCACAACTTAGCACCGATGCACTTTCTCCTGGTCAATTACCAGAGTCAGTCAAAGCATTATTAAAACGTGCATATATTAATCGCTATCCAAAACGTACTGCAATTATCGACGCAGGCACTGAATCAAAATCACTTTATTTAATTTTAAAAGGTTCAGTATCCATTATTTTACGTGAAGATGATGAACGTGAAATTGTGGTTGCGTATTTGAATGCAGGAGACTTTTTTGGGGAAATGGGTCTCTTTGAAGCAAATCCACAACGTACTGCGGAAGTCCGTACACGTGACGTCTGTGAAATTGCTGAAATTACCTATGATAACTTCCACGAGTTAAGTAAGCAGTATCCAGATCTGAGCTATGCTGTATTTGCTCAGCTTGTTCGTCGCTTAAAAAATACAACACGTAAAGTGACTGACCTGGCATTTATTGATGTCTCTGGTCGTATTGCGCGTTGCTTAATCGACCTTTCTTCTCAACCAGAAGCCATGATTTTACCAAATGGCCGACAAATCCGTATTACACGTCAAGAAATTGGCCGTATCGTTGGTTGTTCTCGTGAAATGGTGGGTCGCGTTTTAAAAACGCTTGAAGAACAAGGCATGATCGAAACGGATGGTAAAGCCATTCTTATTTTTGATGTGTCAACTGAAGATGCAAATGTAGCTGTAGATGAGCTTGCAGACGAAGAATAAGTGTTTATTCTTTAGTGCTCATAAAAAAAGCAAACCCTAGGGTTTGCTTTTTTTACGCATAAATTTTTATTCACATCCTTTTGTAAATTTTATGACAACTTTAAAACTATTGATGATTTAACGCTGATCAAAAAATCAGGTAGCCTTAAGTCATTTAAAATTTCATGATAAAAACTCAAGGACCAAGCGCTATGCAACTCAAACCTTTAGCCAATACAGGAATTCTGGTTCCTGAAATTTGTTTAGGCACCATGACTTTTGGTGAACAAAATACTCAGGCAGATGCTTTTCAACAACTTGAATATGCTTTAGATCAAGGTCTGTATTTTTGGGATACGGCTGAAATGTATCCTGTGCCACCAAAACCTGAAACTCAAGGGACAACCGAAACCATCTTGGGTAATTGGATTGCAGAGCGTGGCAAACGAGATCAGCTTTTTATTGCTTCAAAAATAGCAGGTCCCTCACAAGGCGGCAGCCACATCCGCGATGGACTAACTCGCTTTACAGCTGCAGAGATCAGCTCAGCCATAGATGGTTCATTAAAACGCTTGCAAAGCGATTATATCGACCTATATCAACTGCATTGGCCACAACGTCCAACCAATTTCTTTGGCAAGCTCGGTTATGGCAATACTGAAGCCCATCAAGACACAGAAATCACCGCTTTAGAAGAAACCTTAAGCGCTTTAAGTGATGAAATTAAAAAAGGCCGTATTCGCTATATTGGCCTGTCTAATGAAACCCCTTGGGGAACCTTAAAATTTTTACATTTGGCTGAAAAATTGGGCTTGGAAAAATTTGTCAGTGTACAAAACCCCTATAGCCTGCTGAACCGGACTTATGAAATTGGCATGTCTGAAATTGCCCATTATGAAAATGTGGGACTGCTTGCCTATTCACCTTTAGCTTTCGGTTATTTGACTGGAAAATTCCGTCATGGTGCACGTCCTGCAAATGCACGCGTCACACTATTTTCTCGTTTTAGCCGCTATAGCAATCCAGAGAGCGAATGGGCAACCGAACAATATGCTCAACTTGCTGAACGACATGGTTTAACCCTGACACAAATGTCATTGGCATTTATCAAACAACAGTTCTTTGTGACCAGCACCATTATTGGTGCAACAAACTTGGATCAACTCAAAGAAAATATCCAGGCGTTCGAAATTGATTTATCCGCAGAGGTTTTACAGGGCATTGAAGATATTCACCGTCAACAGCCGAATCCAGCGCCCTAATTTCATTTTAAGCACTGCTTTAAAATGAAATTAGAAAATTGAAGTAAAGAAGTTTTACCCAGTTTTAAAGTGAAAAAGGACTTCTTAATTTCTGATAACTTCAGAATCCTTAAAGCCTTCACCCTTGCGCGGCAGTGCTGCTCTTCTCACTTTGGGATGAGGAATTTATTCCATAAGGGATGAAGGTACAAAAATTAAAAAGGATGCTTAGGCATCCTTTTTAATTAACCTAACTACCCATTAGCGTTTGTTATAAATCGCTTGAGCTGCGGGCAAGTTTTTACGCATTGCTTCAATACGCTGGCCATTTGAAGGGTGAGTAGACAAGAATGATGCACCCCCTGCACCTTCCAGTTTATTCATTTTTTCCCAAAGGGTAATAGCTGCTTGTGGATTATAACCCGCACGCGCCATGAGCATTAAACCACCTTGGTCGGCACGACTTTCCAAACTACGTGAAAAAGGTAAACCTACGCCTACTTGGGCACCCAACTGCGCTGCAGCAGTACCCAACTGGCCCACATTACTTCCAGCAGCGCTTAAACCAATGTTTAAAGCCAAGTCAGTTAATGCTTGTTGACCAATTTTATTTTTAGAGTGTTCCTCTAAAGCATGTACCATTTCATGCCCCATGACTGCCGCAATTTCTGCATCCGTCAGGTTCAATTTATTCACGATACCGGTATAGAACACCACTTTACCACCGGGTGCCACATACGCATTAATCTGATCTGATTTTAGAACAGCCAGTTTCCAGTCAAATTTTTGGCCAGTCTGATTGATTTGATCGCCATAAGGTTTTAAACGCATAAATACAGAATTAATGCGTTTATAAGTCGTTGAAGATGTATCTAAAGTTTTATTTGCACTCGCTTCCTGAACGGTTTTATTAAAGCCTTGTGCCGCTGTTACATTTAATGTCGATGAATCTGCCCCGGCCATTTCTGCTACAGTCGTACAGCCTGAAATAGTGATCACACTAGCCGCACACAAACTTAAAACGAGTTTGCTATTCATTATAATAATCTCCACCTTGAAAACAGATATCAGTTTTAGACAGATTATAGGGAATCATGAATAAGCTTTAAATTATTATTCCCTCCATATTCATATTATTTATGTAACTGTGTCTATTTAACAAACTGAAAAATAAGCCAATAAATAAGACATAAACCATTCAAAACCAAATACACCTGGCAAAGGGGTTTAATTTTCTGTTCAAGCTGCTCATTTTTTCTTTTAAAAAATAAAATAGCATTTTGAATGAGAATTAATGGAACTAGAATGCAGGCAATAATCACACTTAAACCGATAAATGCCGTATAGATAATATTTGGATCTTGCGTTTGTGCCTGAATAATCAGCATCGCAATGGTGGGCGCACCACCCATGGCAAATAATAAGGAATAAAAAATCGTTCCTGAAATATTCTTATGCATCCCGCACAACCTTTCATTTATTTTATGTTTGGTATTCTAACAAGTGCCAGTTATTTAAACAGTATTCTCTGATGCAACTTTAGTCTGGGCAAAATTTTCTCCCCATATATTCTCTTAGTGCATTATCAAAATAAGAACATAAAAAAACCCCGCAAATAGCGAGGCCTTTTTAACATCGTTATATCAGCTTAAATTAAGCATCAAACGGATGACGTAAAACGATGGTTTCTTCACGGTCTGGACCAGTCGAAATAATATCGATTGGGCATTCGATCAATTGCTCAAGACGTTTAACATAGTTAAGCGCAGCTTGTGGTAATTGTTCTAATGTTTTAGCACCGAAAGTAGACTCAGACCAACCTGGCATAGTTTCGTAGATTGGTTTTAAAGATTCAAATGCAAGCGCATCAGAAGAACCGACACAACCCGAATCTGCAGCTTCATAACCTACACAGATTTTCACTTCTTCTAAACCGTCAAGAACGTCAAGTTTAGTTAAGCAAATACCTGAAAGTGAGTTTACATCTACTGAACGGCGAAGAATTTCAGCATCGAACCAACCGCAACGACGTTGACGACCCGTTGAAGCACCAAATTCTGAACCTACAGTTCCGAGATGTTTACCAATCGCATCACCAACATCGTTCGCAGCATCGTAAACAAGTTCAGTTGGGAACGGGCCAGCACCTACACGAGTCGTGTACGCTTTCGTGATACCCAATACATAGTCAAGGTGCAAAGGACCAAGACCTGAACCTGAGCTTACGCCACCAGCAGTGGTGTTTGAAGAAGTGACATACGGATATGTCCCGTGGTCTACGTCAAGAAGTGAACCTTGCGCGCCTTCAAACATAATGTTGTCACCGTTTTTACGGTAATTGTGCAATTCTGTAGTGACGTCCACAACCAGTGGAGCAACGACTTCACGCCATTGGTCGCAAAGTGCAAGCACATCTTCTAATTTAACCGCTTCAACACCGTAGTATTGAGTTAACTGGAAGTTATGGTAATCCAGAAGTTCAACAAGTTGAGCTTTAAGATGTTCACCACCACGAACCAGGTCAGCAACACGGATTGCACGGCGTGCAACTTTGTCTTCATACGCTGGACCAATACCACGACCTGTGGTACCGATTTTCGCATTACCACGTTTCTTCTCACGCGCTTGGTCAAGTGCAATGTGGTTCGGCAAAATTAACGGACAGTTTGGAGAGATGCGTAGACGTTCTTTAACCGGAACACCTTCTTTTTCAAGAATATCCATCTCTTTGATGAGCGCTTCAGGAGAAAGAACAACACCGTTACCAATTAAGCACAATACGTTTTCACGTAAAATACCAGATGGAATGAGGTGTAATACAGTTTTCTTACCACCAACCACGAGTGTATGACCAGCGTTATGTCCGCCTTGGTAACGAACTACCGCAGCCGCTTGATCTGTGAGCAGGTCAACGATTTTACCTTTACCTTCGTCGCCCCATTGGGTACCAAGTACCACAACATTCTTGCCCATAATAGCCTCATTGCATCATGCTGTTAAAATTGAAAACTTGAATTGGTGACTTGAAACCAATTCACGTCATTAAATCTTTTCGACTTTCCACTCACCTGCCACATTCACCAATTGGTGAGTTGCATGCGGTACCGAGTTTAAACTGTCATTTCCAAGTAATTGAATTACACCAAAGCCTTGTGTACGTGCATTTGAAATTGCTTTAAGCAAATCTGCATCCGTACCTTTAGGTGCAACAACCACATTTAAATCTTTAAATTGACCTGTGCTTAACGCATATAAGTCGCACGAAAAACCAGTGGCAGGACGCGCACGACCAAAATGTTCGCCAATGCCGTCATAGCGACCACCTTGAGCCAGTGGAGCCGCACGGTTTGGTGCATACACTGCATACATTAAACCAGTGTGATAATGGTATGAACGTAATTCTACAACATCTATACCAATATGCAGATTTGGCCAACGTGACTGAATTTCGATTTGAGTCGTTTTCAAGGCATCAAAGGCTTGCTTGAATGCTTCATCCTCGAAAATTTCAGCACTTAAATTGGCTTGTAATGCATCCAGATCACTTGAATAGCGACCTAGTGTATAAAAATCTGCACCAAATTTTAGTTCTTGGGTAAATTCAGCAAGTTCAGGTAATGCTTTACGTTGATAAAGGTCAGAAAGATGACTTTCCACAGCCTTTGTCAAACCCGCATGTTTCACTAAACTACGGAACAAACCGACATGCCCTAAATCTAGATGGATCCCTTCTGCCAAGCCTGCTTTTTCAATCAAGCCGAGCATGACATCAACCATTTCGACATCAGCATCAATACTGTCCGAACCAAATAGCTCTGCACCTAATTGCAGTGGTGCACGTGTGGTATTAAACCCTTGTGGTTTCGTATGTAAAACCGTTCCCGCATAGCAGTAACGAGCCACACCATCTACTGGATGTACATGCGCATCAATACGAGCCACTTGTGGTGTCATATCGGCACGCACACCAAGTAAACGACCGGATAACTGGTCGATGACTTTAAAAGTGGCTAAGTCTAAATCTTGATTCGATTCTGAAAGAGAAGATAGAGATTCGATGTATTCAATAAATGGCGTGTACACCAATTGATAACCTCGAGATGCGAGGAAATCTAGTGCGTCACGACGCAAAGTTTCAATCACTTGCGCCTGTTCTGGTAATACATCAGCTACACCATCAGGTAATAACCATGTCTCTGAAATGGGCATGTTGTAAACCTAAATTCTGTCAGAGCGGAAGTTATCCGCATAAAAAAATCGGGAGCACACCCGATTTCTCCTAGTCTAGCACGATAGTTTTGGCTGTGCACCTGACTTTTTCACAAAAACCAGCGGAATACTTATTGTTTAATCAGACAAAAATCGCCCGATTCGATTAAAGCACCCATACAGTTTAAATATGATACTAAATCAGTCCATGATTAGGTTAATGGCAATTCTGTAGTCTGCTTAATCTTCTGCAATGGAATTTCAGTTTTTACATTTTGCAGCCCTGAAATTTTGTTTAAATGATGAATCTGAAACTTACGGTACGCATCCAGATCGGCCACCACAATCCGTAAAAAGAAGTCACAATCCCCTGCCATTAACTGACATTCTACAACTTCAGGCATATCCTGAATCGCATCTACAAACTGGTCGACTGTTTCTGCATCCTGACTTTTTAACCAGATGCGGGCAAAAACCGTTAAGCCCAAATTAACTTTAGTGGAATCAACTAAAGCCACATATTTTTCAATAATGCCATCATCTTCTAACTGTTTTACGCGACGTAAACATGGTGAGGGTGATAATCCAATCACTTGCGCCAATTCATTATTCTGCAACTTTCCATTTTGCTGCAAAGCTTTCAATATACGTTTATCAACTTGATCCATTTTGACCTACCAAAGAATTTAATTTCAAATTAATCATCATTGTTAATTTTTAATGCTCAATTAAACCCAAAGCAAGCTAATTTAAGCGAAAAATTCCACTCCAACCCTTATAAAATACCATTCTTAAAAAACAAACCCTCTCTGCTCAGGTAAAACCGCATGTTGACGTTAAAAAACACCGTTCACGATTCAACCTATACAAAGGAGTATGTTGAATTTAAGCGCGGTGTTAAAACGTCTATCCCCCTACTGCTGGGTATTATTCCATTTGCACTGGTGCTAGGGGCTCAAGCCACCAAAAAAGGTTTTAGCTTTCTAGAAGTACCATTACTGACAGGACTGAACTTCGCCGGCGGTTCTGAGTTTGCCATTCTGGAAGTCTGGACCAACCCACCAAATATTTTAATGCTGATATTTATTACCTTTTTGGTTAACAGTAGACACTTATTGATGGGTGCAAGTTTGGTGCCTTATTTGCGTCATTTGCCCAATAAAAAAGTTTTTCCTGCGTTGTTTTTTATGGTTGATGAAAGTTGGGCCGTCAGTCTAGCCGATGCGCAAAAGAGACAATCTATCTCGGGTTACCAACAGGCTTTCTGCATGCCATTTTATGCAGGCTTATGCTTTGCCTTGTATATCATGTGGGTCGGTTTTACCAGCTTAGGCGCAATCATTGGCCCAGTTCTGGGTGACATTCATCGCCTCGGTTTTGATATGGCATTCCCTGCGGTATTTTTAGTGTTATTGCGTGGCATGTGGAAAGGTTTTCGCGCAGCTCACCCATGGTTGGTCAGTTTAATTGCCGCTGCTTTGGCTTATTTATATTTACCGCAAGGCTGGTATGTACCGATCGGTGCAATCTCAGGAATCGCATCTGCGTTCTTTTTAATGGGAGATGAACAATGATTCACTCCACAACGCTTCTTGCTATTGTTTTTATTGCAGCGACAACCTACCTCACGCGTGTTTTAGGTTATGTATTACTGAAAAACAAGACTTTAACAAATCGCCAGAAACGCATTTTAGAGGTTGTTCCCGGTTGTGTGCTTATTTCTGTGATTGCACCTTATTTTGTCAAGGACAACCCTGCTGACCTGCTTGCAATTGTGATTACCCTCATAGCAGCTTCACGTTTTTCATTACTGCCTACAGTTTTAATTAGCATGATGTCTGCTGCTATTTTAAGGCTGGTTATTCTTTAGATCCTAACAAAGATGAAGTTATATGGATGGTCTGTCCGAGGAATTGACTGCCTTTGCTAATAATCCGACCAATTCAGCATTTTGCAACTCGACTTGACTGAGTTTATTGGTGGTTTTATCGAGTACTTGTTGCTGAATATGCATTTTTTTGGCCAAGTCCTGCATAATTTCCAAAGTTTTCTTTAAGTTCTCTTCCAAATGAATCACTTTTTCTTCTAATTGTTGCTTCATTTGAATGTCATCACTGACTGCCTCATTTTGATTTGAAAACTGTGCCCAAATCAAAAAAATCACTGCTATGGCTAATAGCAGAATAAAACTCCATATAAATATCAACATAGGACTGGTGCTCTTATTTTATTTAGTTATTATTCAATATCATGGTGGATTAATGAAGTGATTTTTTTTAAAAGCTTGATTTAAGTAATCTGATTTATTTAAAAATTACTAAAAAAGCTCAACCTTTTCACAGACACATTGAAAAACCATTTCATTTTTACAGATCAATTTTTATCAAGCTAAAGTTTATATTTATTGATCTATTTAGTTCGACCAAAACACCATTTTATCAGTGTTTGATGCTATCAATTTATTAAGTTTTGTTCTAATTTCGAAGCCTCATCGTTATTGACCTCGTTATTTACGCTTCGAACATCGTCATCCCAAAATAATGGATCAATGAGACACTTTATTTAAAGCATCTCATAGTATCAAAATATTCAGAACAACGAGGATTGCCCTCTAATATTTTTTAGCTATCTCAATTTTATGATGTAAATGACTCACACAAATCCAGCAAGCGGTTGGCATAACCCCATTCATTGTCATACCAGGCAAATACCTTGGCCTGATGTCCAACCACCATGGTTTGGCTTAAATCCACAATTAAAGAATAAGGTGAATGATTAAAATCAGATGACACCAAAGGTTCATCGGTCACATCCATAATTTCAGCATAATCGTGCCGTGCTGACTTGACCAAGACTTCATTAATTTTATGTGCTGTGACATGCGATTGAGCCACAAAAGTTAAATCAATGGCAGCGACATTAATGGTGGGCACACGAATGGAATAACCATCAATCCGGTCTTCCATTTTTGGCATCACACGTTTTAATGCAGCCAAGGCTGAAGATGTGGTGGGAATAATATTTTGCCCCGAAGCACGCGCACGACGCAGGTCACGATGCGCATGATCCAGTACCGACTGATCAGCCGTTACCGCATGAATTTCAGTCATCAAAGCGGTATCTATTCCAAAAGCATCATCAATAATTTTAACTAAAGGAACCAAGGCTTGCGTGGTACAAGATACACTGGAAATAATTTGATCGGTGTCTTTAACTTCGTAATGGTTTACGCCATAAACAATAGCAGCATCCACACTGTCAAAAGGTGCAGCGCCAATAATGACGCGTTTCGCTCCTGCGGTAATATGTTTGGTTGCCGCTTCACGTGAACGGAACAAGCCGGTACATTCAAGTACCACATCAATATTTAAATTATTCCAAGGCAAGAGTTCAGGCTGTTGCTGACAGAATACCTGTACTTTTAATTGCGCCAAACCGGCTGAAATATGCAAAAAAATCTGTTCATTTTCCAGCAACGCTTCGACTTTGCCTTTAAAGCGTCCATGCGTAGTATCGTATTTAAATAAATGAACTAAAGTCTCCACCTCTGCAACATCATTAATCGCCACAATGTCAAAATGAAAATCTTTGGGATTTTCAAACCAAGCACGTAATACATTGCGACCAATTCGCCCGAAACCATTAATGGCTACTCGTTGCATCAGATATCCTTAACTCTTGGGTAGATGTAAACACGTGCCTATGTTAATGGATTTTAATCAAATACCAATACCATTTCTGTACATCAATTTATGAAATATGGTTGTGTGAATCATTCCCTATCCCCCTGTCCCATTTATTTCACACCAGAGCAACGCCAATTCTTGCGATATAAAAATATTCACTCAATCCTTGATGAAATTTTAAAAATAAGACCAAGCTTTAAATTGAGGTAGAGATTTCTCTCAATATGCCGATATAGTGATTACACAGAATTGTCATTAATTCGCCTTAAAGTGATTGGTGCATGAGGGTTTTTCCGTTATAATTTGGCGTTTTAAAATTTTAAGCCCAGTGTGCTGAAGCAGTTCATTTTGCATAAAAATGCTCGGTACACTACTAGCCAATACAAAATATGGAGTGACTTGGTTGTGAGTACTCGTTTTATGACATCAGCTGAAATTCGTGAAGCATTTTTGCGTTACTTTGAATCGCAAGGGCATACACGTGTCGCGTCGAGTTCACTTGTACCCGCCAATGACCCGACTTTATTGTTTACCAATGCCGGGATGAACCAGTTTAAAGACTGCTTCCTGGGTTTGGAAAAACGTGATTATGTTCGCGCAACATCTTCACAAAAATGTGTACGTGCCGGTGGTAAACACAACGACTTGGACAACGTCGGTTATACCGCACGTCACCATACATTCTTTGAAATGTTAGGTAACTTTTCATTTGGTGATTACTTTAAACGTGACGCGATCAAATTTGCTTGGGAATTCTTAACGAGCAATGAATGGTTGGCGCTACCTAAAGATAAGCTCTACGCCACTGTTTACCATACTGATAATGAAGCATTTGACATCTGGAACAAGGAAATCGGTCTAGATGCCAGCCGCATTATCCGCATTGGTGATAACAAAGGCGAAAAATACGCATCAGACAACTTCTGGGCAATGGGCGATACCGGTCCTTGCGGTCCATGTTCTGAAATTTTCTTTGACCATGGCGATCATATCTGGGGTGGTTTACCGGGTACACCTGAAGAAGATGGCGACCGTTTCATTGAAATCTGGAACAACGTATTCATGCAGTTCAACCGTACTGCGGATGGTGTATTACACCCTCTTCCAGCGCCTTCTGTAGATACAGGTATGGGTTTGGAACGTATTTCTGCAGTTTTACAACATGTAAACTCAAACTACGAAATCGACTTATTCCAACACCTACTCAAATCAGCTGCAGAAATCATTGGCATGGATACCACTGCCATTGAAGCTGAAGCTGCTGCAAATAACAAACCAGTTGAATACCCTGCATCTTTAAAAGTTGTAGCTGATCATGCACGTTCATGCTGCTTCCTGATTGCTGATGGTGTAAACCCTTCAAACGAAGGTCGTGGTTATGTACTTCGTCGTATCATTCGTCGTGCGGTTCGTCACGGTAACAAATTGGGTGCGACCGGTTCATTCTTCCACAAAATGTTGCAACCACTCATCGAAGTGATGGGCGAAGCTTATCCTGAACTTGCAGAGCAACAAGCACGCATCGAAGCACAATTACTGAAAGAAGAAGAACAATTTGCAAAAACTTTAGAGCAAGGTTTGAAATTGCTTGAAGGTGAATTAGCTAACTTGAAAGGTAATGTGATTCCGGGTGAAACCGTATTTAAACTGTATGACACGTATGGTTTCCCGACGGACTTAACTGCGGATATCGCACGTGAACGTGATTTAAGCATTGATGAAGCTGGCTTTGAAGTTGAAATGGCTGCACAGCGTCAGCGTGCACGTGACGCAGGTAAATTCGCAATTGATTACAACTCGATTGTAAACGTCGACAGCGAAACTCAATTCGAAGGCTATGACGCAACTCAAGGTGATGGTCAAATTGTTGCAATCTATAAAGATGGCGAACAAGTTGAAGAAGTGGTTGAAGGCGATGAAGCTTTAATCGTACTCAACCAGACCCCTTTCTATGCAGAAAGCGGTGGTCAAATCGGTGATACAGGGATCTTCAGAAACGAGACCGGTATTTTCGAAGTTCAAGATACCAAAAAATCTGGTGGTGCATTCGTTCATCAAGGTATCGTAACCATGGGTAGCTTAAAGGCTTCTCAAAGCGTTGAAGCTACTGTTAAAGCCGACATTCGTGCTGCAACTGCGCGTAACCACTCTGCGACTCACCTTTTACATGCTGCCCTACGTCAAGTTTTGGGTTCGCATGTACAACAAAAAGGCTCACTGGTTGCAAGCGATATCCTGCGTTTTGACTTTGCCAATGACCAACCGGTGTCATTTGAACAACTTCAAGAAGTTGAACGTATTGTTAACCGCGAAGTAATTGCCAATACTGCTGTATCTACTGAACTTCTAGACATCGAATCTGCCAAAGAAAAAGGTGCGATGATGTTGTTCGGTGAAAAATATGGTGACGAAGTACGTGTACTTTCTATGGGTTCAATCACTGAAGATAAAAACTTCTCGATCGAACTTTGTGGTGGTATTCATGTGAAACGCACGGGTGACATCGGTTTGTTCAAAATCACCTCTGAAGGTGGTGTTGCAGCAGGTGTACGCCGTATTGAAGCTGTGACTGGTACTAAAGCAGTGGAAATTGTGCAAAAAACCGATCGTGATGTTCAATACATCAATGGTCTGTTAAAAGCTCAAAATCATCAAACGGTAGAAAAAGTTGAAGCCGTTGTTGAAACCGCTCATCAATTGCAAAAACAAATTGATCAATTGAACCAAAAACTTGCGAACTTCCAGGCAGCTGAACTTTTAAGCCAAGTTCAAACCATTGCTGGTCGTTCGACATTGATTACCACCGTTCAAAACATGGATGCGAAATCACTTCGCAACTTGCATGACGGTGTGAAATCTAAATTAGACAACGCAGTGATCGTACTTGCTGGTGTAGAAGGCGATAAAGTTAGCCTGCTTGCATCTGTAGCAAAAGATTTCACTGCAAACATTAAAGCAGGTGACATCATCAAGCACTTGGCTACCGAACTCGGTGGTAAAGGTGGTGGTAAACCTGACTTGGCACAAGGTGGCGCGCCACTTAACGAGAAGTTTGCTCCGGTGATGGCAGATTTAACTGCCTGGCTTGAGGCAAAATAAAGACTTCACTTTTTGTGTAACTGACCCTGATAGCTATATCAGGGTCATGGCTTTTATGGAACAACTATGGCATTAATCGTTCAAAAATATGGCGGTACCTCTATGGGTACTCCCGAGCGCATTTTAAATGTTGCTCGTCGTGTAAAGCGCTGGCATGACCACGGCCACAAGGTAGTGGTTGTAGTTTCAGCAATGAGTGGCGAAACCAATCGTCTGCTTGCTTTAGCGAAGGCCATTACCGAAACCCCTGACCCGCGTGAACTTGACCAAATGGTTTCTACCGGTGAACAGGTTACGATTTCTATGTTAGCGATGGCGCTTAACTCGATTGGAGTTGAAGCAAAATCACTAACAGGTCGCCAAGTTGGCATCAAAACCGACAGCGCATTTAACAAAGCCCGCATTGAATCTATTGATACTGACGTATTAACTGAAAACCTAGATGCAGGCCGTGTACTTGTAGTTGCAGGCTTCCAAGGCTTTGATGAACAAGGCAATACCACGACTTTAGGTCGTGGCGGTTCAGACACTTCTGGTGTTGCACTTGCTGCTGCATTAAAAGCAGATGAATGCCAAATTTACACAGACGTGGATGGTGTTTATACCACCGACCCTCGTGTTGCACCTAAAGCAAAAAAAGTTGATCGTATTTCTTTTGAAGAAATGCTGGAAATGGCATCTTTGGGTTCTAAAGTTCTTCAAATTCGTTCAGTTGAATTTGCTGGTAAATACCAAGTGCCTTTACGTGTATTATCAAGTTTTGATAATGACGATGATGGCGCATTTGACGAAGACTTTAAACAAAACGTCGGCACTCTTATTACTACTGAATTGGAAGACAACATGGAACAGCCAATTATCTCTGGTATCGCATTTAACCGTGACGAAGCAAAATTAACGATTCTAGGTGTACCTGATGAACCAGGTATTGCAGCTAAAATCTTATGTCCAATTGGCGATGCTAACGTTGAAGTGGATATGATTATCCAGAACGTTGAAGAAGATGGCACAACTGATTTCACCTTTACGGTTAACCGTGGTGAATTAGCCAAAGCCACAACAATTCTTGAAGATACCGCGAAAAAAATTGGTGCACGTGAAGTTGCAACCCGTTCTGACATCGTAAAAGTATCGATTGTGGGTGTTGGTATGCGTTCACATGCTGGCGTGGCAAGCAAAATGTTCACTGCCCTCGCTGAAGAAGGCATCAATATTTTAATGATCTCTACCTCAGAAATTAAAATTTCCGTGATCATTGAAGAAAATTATTTAGAACTTGCTGTGCGTACTCTTCACACTGCTTTCGGTTTAGACCGTGAATCTGGTGAATCAAGCGTACGTGCATAATATCGGAAAATGTGTCACAAATTGTCATTGTTAGACAGTTTTTAAAAAAGTAGAAAAAAACGGTGCCACTATAGTTTTTCCTATAGTGGCTCTGTTATATTAGCCATGTGCTTTTAAGAAAATTTTAGCAAAATGCTATATGGGACGAGGTTTGTCACATTGCTTTGTTAAAATTTTCTTTGATATTTAAAGGTTGTGTTTTTTACATTTTAGATCAATTGCAGGTTTAGCATTTTGCAAGGAGATAAACATGCTGATTCTGACTAGACGTGTCGGAGAAACATTAATGATCGGGGACCAAGTTAGTGTAACTGTGCTTGGTGTTAAAGGAAATCAAGTTCGTATTGGCGTAAATGCTCCAAAAGAAGTATCTGTTCATCGTGAAGAAATTTACCAACGTATTCAACATGAACGCGCTATGCACGAACATCTTCAACATCTCGATCAAGATTATCAACCTTCTTTTGAAGAAGATAATTTCCCACAGAATACCCAGAATGACTTTAATCGTTAAAAAGATTAAATGTTTTTCTCCTAAAGCGGCTTACATAAGCCGCTTTAAATTTATCTGGACATTAGTTTTGTTCAAGTAAAGCCAATGCTTTTTTGACTGGTGCATAACTGCGACGATGCTGATCAATCACACCATGTTGCGCAATCGCCTCAAAATGGGCTTTGGTTGGATAACCCTTGTGTTTAGCAAAGCCAAAGTGCGGATATTGCTGATCAAGCTCTACCATTTGATGGTCACGCGTGACTTTTGCCAAAATACTGGCAGCTGAAATTTCTGCATGCAGCGCATCACCACCCACTACGGCATCACAGCTCATCGTTAAGCCCTGTGGGACTTTATTCCCATCCACCAACACATGCTCAGGTTGTATGTTTAAAGCCTCTACAGCGCGGCGCATCGCTAACAATGATGCTTGAAGAATGTTGATCTCGTCAATTTCTTCATGACTCGCTTCAGCAATGGCCCACGCCAGAGCTTTTTCCTGTATTTCTACAAATAGCTTTTCACGTTTTTTTTCAGTGAGTTTTTTAGAATCATTCAAGCCCTCAATCGGGTTATTGGGATCTAAAATAACTGCAGCTGCAACAACTGAACCCACAAGTGGGCCACGCCCTGCTTCATCTGCACCAGCGATTTTCATAACCTATCTACCTACAAAAAAAATAGGCTGAACAAGTCAGCCTATTTATTACTTCATTGACGATTATTGTACTGCTTCAGCAACACAGGCGTTAATTGTTTTAGTGACTGCATTTGAAACAATTGTCGTACGTGCTGCCGGATCAATCGCTGCTGTTGCCAAATCTACAGCTGTTACGCTTTGTGGCGCTTTTTCACTGACACAACCACAAATTTCAGACTGAATATTTTGTTTTTGAGTTGCAGTCATCAATTTAGTCGCTGTTTGCCATGCAGCAATATTATTCAACTCGGTTGTACATTTCGCATTAATTGCAATTTTAATTGCAGCGTTTCCAAGTTGCTGAGTTGCCGATTGCGTGCCTGTTGCACCCGTTGTGCCTGTCGTTGTGCCAGTTGATACACATGCAGTAAGCGCTAAAGTTAAAGGGGCAAGTACAGCAATTAATTTTTTCACAGTTAAATCCTTTGTTATAAAATCTGTTGGGCATATTCTGCCGAAACTTTTCCTTAGAAGAAATCGATATTTCAAATGAATTTTCCAGCTGCGTATTGTCTGTACAAAAACAATACCGCTTTCAGCGTTGCAAGGATTATACGCTTCGTTCCATATTCATCGTTTTTTTAAATACGCTGTTTGATTAGCATGCTGAGACTTATAAATTACATGTTGGTCTAACATGACAAGCACTTCACAATACTATACCCGTACAGCACAAATACTTCATTGGCTGATGGCGGTTATTTTCATTGCCGCATGGTTGATTGGTTTTTATAGCGGAAATTTTTTAAGTTATGATGTTGATGGCAGCTTTAAAGGCCAAGTCATCACCTTACATAAAAATATCGCGACAACGATTATATTTCTGGTCTTGATTCGTCTGTTTTGGCGCTATACTCACCCCGTTCCACAACTGCCAGACACGATGTCGCCATCAATGAAAGTCTTGGCACATTTTGGGCATTTGGCTTTATATTTAATGTTGCTCGCATTACCGATTACCGGCTGTTTGTTTAGCTGGAGTGCTGGACATCCTGCGCCTGTTTTGTACTTATTTGAAATCCCGCGTCTGGTTCAAGACAATCCTGAACTGTTAGCCATTGTTAAGCCTATCCATATTTATTTGTCGTGGTTTGCCGGTTTTCTGGTGACAGGACATATCGCTGCTGCTTTAAAGCATCATTTTATAGATAAAGATAATATTTTACGCAGTATGATTCGACAAGAAAAATAGCCAAATAACGTCCAATAAAAAGCCGCATCAGTTTATGCACAGATGCGGCTTTTTCTTATTTTCAAACTTACTTCAGGGCTTCTTGAGTACAACCCTTCACGCTATTTAACACGGCTTGTTTAATCAGACTATTTTTAGCCTCTTCACTCAACGATGCCATTGCCAGATCTTTTGCAGACACATCATTCAGGGCATTGTCACTGACACAGCCACAGATTTGTTTTTGCACCGAACTTTGACGCTCTGAACTCATAAATAAGGTCGCTGATTGCCAGATTTTTGAATCATTGAGTTCACTTTTACAACCTTGTTCAACCACTGGTTTCAACATTTTCTGAGTTAAAGTAGAATTTTTATCGGTCGCAAAAACTGATACAGAACCAACCAACAAAGCAATAGCAGATATCCAGCACAGACTCTTTTTCAAAATAAAACCTAATTTTTAACAAGCAATGATTGAGCAGATCAATGTATCAATCTGCTCAATCCAAAAGCATTTTTCAAAGGAAAAGATTACACCAAAGCATCAATCTGTTGTGACCATTTTTGTTTTTCAGCATCAGAGATAAATGATGCTTCAAACGAATTTTTAGCCAATTGCTTTAGTTCATCATTAGATAAATCCAAGGCTTCAGCAATCGCAATGAAGTTATCATTCATATATCCACCAAAATACGATGGATCATCCGAATTTACAGTCACATGCACGCCTTGTTGCAATAAACGACGGATATTGTGCTGTGCCATATTATCAACGACGCAAAGCTTTAAGTTACTTAAAGGACACACCGTTAAAGGCATTTTTTCAGCAATTAAACGTTGCATGAGTTTCGGATCTTCTTCTGAGCGTACACCATGATCCACTCGGTTCACTTTAAGCAAATCCAAAGCTTCCCATACATATTCTGCCGGACCTTCTTCGCCTGCATGTGCCACCACTAAAAAGCCTGCTTCACGTGCTTTGGCAAATACCCGTTCAAACTTAGATGGTGGATGCCCCACTTCGCTTGAATCCAGACCGACAGCAATAATTTGATCCTTAAATGGTAAAGCCTGTTCTAAAGTTTGAAATGCCGCTTCTTCACTTAAATGACGCAAGAAACACATGATTAAATGCGATGTAATGCCCAATTTGGCTTTTGCATCATCACAGGCGCGCTGCAAACCATTAATCACCGTTGCGAATGCCACACCACGATCGGTATGCGTTTGTGGATCGAAGAACATTTCGGTATGCACAACGTTATCTGCAGCGCATTTTTCAAAATATGCCCAAGCCAGATCATAAAAATCTTGCTCAAGCACCAAAACATTGGCACCTGCATAATAAATATCGAGGAAAGATTGCAGATTGTGGAAGTTGTAAGCCTGTTTTACTTCATCTACAGATTTATACGGAATATCAATATGGTTACGTTGAGCAATGGCGAACATGAGTTCAGGCTCAAAAGTCCCTTCAATATGTACGTGTAACTCTGCTTTTGGCAGCGCTTGAATAAGCTCAAGTTGATTCATATCTTATCCTTATAAAACTTTTTTCAAAAAATAAAAAAGGGTGCAAACTGAGTTTACACCCTACTGTGAATTTGGTGAATTAGCCACCAAATGCAGCAAATTTCAATGCCCAAAGTGCAGCAATAATCCATACCATATATGGAACAGTTTTCGCCTTACCTGTACATAGCTTGATCAGCGCATAGCTGATAAAGCCCATCGCAATACCATCTGCAATTGAGTAGGAAAAAGGCATAAATACGATAGTTAAAAAGGCAGGAACCGCTTCAGTGATGTCTTCCCAGTCAATGTGTACAATTCCCTGAATCATCAACACACCCACAAATAGCAAGGCTGGTGCGGTAGCAAAACTTGGTACAGATTGCGCAAGTGGTGCTAAAAACAGGCATAACAAGAACATAACACCAACAACAACAGCAGTTAAACCTGTACGACCACCCGCTGCAACACCCGCAGATGATTCAATATAAGGCGTTGTTGAAGATGTACCCAAAGCCGCACCTGCAACAATTGCAGTTGAATCCGCAAAAAGTGCTTTTTTCAAACGCGGTAATTTACCGTCTTTCAATAAGCCTGCACGGTGTGATACACCCACCAATGTGCCTGTTGAGTCAAACAAATCGACCAAAAAGAATACAAAGATCACGCCCACCAAGCTAGCAGTGAACAAGCCTTGGAAGTCCATTTGCAAGAATGTTGGGGCGATAGATGGAATCTGACCAACCACACCTTGAAATTGGTTATAACCCAATGCTGTAGCAATAGCAGTAATGACTAAAATACTGATAATAATCGCGCCACGCACTTTAAAGTGGTGCATCACTACAACCATTAAGAAACCAAGCAAAGCCAGCAGTACTGAAGGTTGTTTTAAATCACCCAGGCCCACTAAGGTTGCAGGATTATCCACAATAATGCCGGCATTTTTTAAAGCAACCAGTGCGAGGAACATACCAATACCACCGCCAATCGCCAGTTTTAATGACATTGGAATCGCATTGACAATGGCTTCACGAATTTTAAACATGCTGATCGCAATGAAGATCAAACCTGATACAAACACAGCAGCCAGTGCAGTTTGCCAAGGCACACCCATCCCCATACACACAGAATAGGTAAAGTAAGCATTCAAGCCCATACCCGGCGCAAGTGCGATTGGATAATTCGCAACAATTCCCATAACCAAACAACCGATTGCGGCTGCCAGACAGGTTGCGACAAAGACAGCCCCATGATCCATGCCTGTTTCGGACAAAATCATTGGATTGACAATAATGATGTAACACATCGTTAAGAAAGTGGTTACACCTGCAAGAACTTCTGTGCGAAAACTGGTTTTGTTTTCGCTTAACTTAAATAAGCGTTCAAGCATATTCTCTGAAGATGGATTAGGAGTCGTCATGACTTTACCCCGGTAAGTAAACTTTATGCCGTTAGCACGCTATAAAATTAATGATCCTCTAGGCCGAATCATCATTAATTTTATAGCTGTCAAGCAATGGATATGCCAATTTTCCCATTCAAAACAAGTAGATTGAACAATTTCTCATAAGAGCTAAAACAGTCAAATGACAAAAATTGTAAACAAAAAAGCTGCATAAAAGTTATGCAGCTCTACTTCGTTTAAATAAATCATATATTTATAAAACAAATATAATGATTCAATTATGGTTGTGGCAAATTATAGCACAATGATTTTTTATTGTTTCTAAAATTTATTATTCAATAAAATTCAATAAGATAACAACACTTTAAAATTTATGAATCCGGACTGCACGACTAAAGTTCACTTGATTTAGCAATAAAGCGATTTGAAGAATGAGCAGGAAAGACTTTAACCTCATTATTAAAGATAAATTTATTAGGATGGCTATCTATGATATTGAGTGACTGATGTGCATCATCAATCAACTGATTTACTTCTTTCTCTTTTTTTAGTTCTGAATCCTGATAAACCCAATACCCGAGTACTAGCACGGCAAAAATGATGATTAGGATTAATAATTTTTTCATAACAAAATTTTATTATTCAGGCAACTTTTCATCATCATAACAAACAACCATAAAAAATGTGATGTACATCACATTTCATTAAATGTTTTTCCTGTATTTAACTTTAACCATTTCATTATTATAAAAATTATTATTCTAACCTTTAAAAAAAATCCCGATTAGTTTCGGGATTTTTTGCCTACCCAAACAACCTTAAGCAGCTTGTTGCTCATCACGCTTAAACACCAATTCACCTTTAAGTGAACTTTCAGCATCAAAATAATAACCATCAGTATTGAATGATTTTAAGTCTTCCACCTGATTCAACTGATTTTCGATAATATAGCGCGCCATCAAACCACGTGCTTTTTTGGCATAAAAGCTGATCACTTTGTATTTGCCATTTTTTTGATCCAAGAACACAGGCTTAATGATTTCGGCTTTAATTTTGCGCTCAATCACTGACTTATAATATTCATCCGACGCAATATTGACCAATAATTCTGAATTGGCTTGTTCCAAATCCTCATTGATCAAGCGGGTAATATGATCGCCCCAGAATTGATATAAGTTATGACCACGTGGATTTTGCAATTTTGTGCCCATTTCTAGACGATACGGCATCATCAAATCTAAGGGACGCAATAAACCATACAGCCCAGACAACATGCGTAAGTGATTTTGTGCAAATTCAATATATTGATCATTCAGATCATAAGCATCTAAACCGGTATAAACATCGCCTTTAAAAGCAAATAAAGCCTGACGAGCATTGGAAAAATTAAACTCAGACTGCCAATCATTGAAACGTTCCACATTCAATTTGGCAATTTTTTCACTCACGCTCATTAAATTGGCGATATCTGCAGCAGACAGTTTACGACTTACGTCTATAAGTTCTTGTGAATGTTCCAGCAATCTTGGTAAGGTATGCGCATCGGTTGGTAATGCAGATTCATAATCTAAAGTCTTGGCAGGAGAAATTAAGGCGAGCATGAATAACCTGATCAAAAAATAATTAAACAAACTATAACAGTAGACTTATTTTATTTCCAATTTGTGTTTTTGCTGAACATTATCGGTAAAATACCTCATTCTCCTGTTATCCATCGGTTACTATATGTCCGAGCAAATTTTCATTCAAGGCCCTGCCGGTCAACTTGAAATTTTTGTTGATTATCCACAGGGTGAAGTGAAAGGATTCGCGATTGTATGTCACCCCCACCCTTTGCAAGGCGGTAATCCGCAGCATAAGGTACCCACGCTTTTGGCTCAAATGTTTCTTGAGCGCGGTTGCATTGTCTATCGTCCGAGTTTTCGCGGTTCAGGTCAAAGTGATGGCCTCCATGACGAAGGTCATGGTGAAACGGATGATATTCTAGACGCCATTAAACAAATTCGCAGTAAACATATCAGCCTGACTTTTTATGCGGGTGGCTTTAGTTTTGGCGCACATGTAATGGCGAAAAGTTATCATGCACTGCCTGATGAAATTAAACCGAAGCAATTGATTTTATGTGGCTTACCCACAGCGACTGTGGCAGGTCTACGCCATTATGTTACCCCTGCCATTAAAGGTGATATTCTGTTTATCCATGGTGAAGCCGATGAAGTCACTTTATTGTCTGACTTAATCGAATGGGCTAAACCACAACGTCATTTATTGACAATATTACCGGGTGCAAACCATTTCTTTACTGGATATTTAAAGCAATTACGGATTGCGATCTCTCGCTTTTTAATTGTCTAATCAGCATCGAAAATGAATAAAAAAGGCCATCATGAAGATGGTCTTTTTTATTCATTTTTAAATTTCACTTTTCTAGAAAATATATCTCTATTGAATGGGCTTTTTAGTATTTTTACTAAGATGAGCAAATCGAAGAAATGACACATTAAAAAATGTGATGAAAAAAAATGCGACTTATAAAAGCCGCATTCACAACTATATTTTACGATTAGCCCGTCGTCCATTTAAACTCACTAAAAGATTCATCTTCTTTTAAGGTGTTTTCAACCGCTTGAGCCAATTGATTCAATAAACTTTGTTCGGTAATACGATCTAGCCAATCCTGCTCTTCATCTGGGTACGAGGTAATCTCGCAAACTAAATGCCCTTCTGCATCATGCCCCTGGCAAGTGACAGATAAAGGTAAAGATTGATTGTCTACACTTACAGCAACCTGATCACCACTTTGTGACAAGGTCTGAAAACCGTATTGACCCAATTCTTTAGACAAAAGATCTGCAACATACTCCTGAGTCACATGACAATCATTCGATTGCTGCGACACATGATTATGCTTTTCACAGTTTGCAGTAAATTGTAATTTTCTCATCGGTGCATCCAAACACATTCTTGTTGTATGGTTTTAGCATAAGCAATAAAAACAAAACAGCCAAGCAAAAGCTTGGCTGTTTTCCAACAAATATACAAAATTAGACTAATTACTCACTCACTTGAATCGCCAAACCGGCTTGATTTGCAAGTTCAGTGAATGTCGGGAAACTGGTTGCCACAGTTTCAGTACCAATAATTTTGATTTCACCTGAAGTACGCAAGCCTGCCATACTAAAACTCATCGCAATACGATGGTCATGATGCGATTCAATTTCACCGCCATTGAAAATTGCAGACCAGTCACCTGATTTACCTTTACCTTCAATAATGATGCCATCATCTGTTGGTGTGCAGTCAATGCCCATGGTTTGCAAGCCATCTGCCATCACTTGAATACGATCAGACTCTTTCACACGAAGTTCAGCAGCACCGGTCAAAATGGTTTGACCTTCGGCACATGCCGCAGCAATAAACAGTGCCGGGAATTCATCAATCGCCAATGGCACCTGATCTTCCGGCATATGAATACCCTTCAAGGTACGACTTCCGCGAATACGAATGTCCGCAATTGGCTCACCACCGGCAACACGTTCATTTTCTACAGTTAAATCTGCACCCATTTGTTTTAGAATTTCAATCACACCGGTACGGGTTGGGTTAATCCCGACCGCTTCAAGGGTCACATCTGAACCTTCAGTAATGGCAGCACCGACCATGAAAAACGCAGCAGATGAAATATCAGATGGCACCTGAATTTCAGTTCCCACCAATTTACCGCCACCTTGCAGTGAAATACGGTTGCCTTCAGTTTTCACTTCATAACCAAAAGCGCGCAACATACGTTCAGTATGGTCACGGGTTGGTTCAGGTTCAGTCACCGAAGTTTCACCATTTGCCCAAAGACCCGCCAATAAAATTCCTGATTTCACCTGAGCCGATGCCATTGGCAAGTCGTAGTGAATACCTTGAAGGTTTTGGCTGCCAGTAATTGAAACTGGCGGTGTACCACGCTCACCTGTGGTTTGAATCTGTGCACCCATTTCCCGTAATGGTTTGGCAATACGCTCCATTGGACGTTTAGACAATGAAGCATCACCCGTCATCACAGAATCAAACTTCTGTGCGGACAACATGCCTGAAAGCAAACGCATGGATGTACCCGAGTTACCCATGTACAAAGCACTTGCCGGTGCTTTTAAACCATTGATTCCCACACCGTGAATAGTCACTTCACCATTCTTAGGTCCTTCAATGCTAACGCCCATATCACGGAATGCCTGAAGCGTCGCTAAAGCATCTTCACCTTCCAAGAAACCTGTCACGTGCGTTGTACCTTCAGCAATCGCACCAAACATGATGGAGCGATGTGACACCGATTTGTCACCTGGCACGGTAAATTTACCTTTAAATGTCTTATCACCCGGCAAAATGGTAAATTGTTGTGTCACTTTATCGTTCTCCATCAAAGGTTTCTTAGAAAGCATGTGATTGAAGTGTTGTCGCGCAGCCTGTGCATGCTCTAACAGTCCAATTAATGCTTTGGAATCTTCATTTTCAATCAGTTTACGGATTTGTGCGAGTTGTTGTTCAAAACCATCGACCGCATTCAAAATCGCTTTTTTATTGGCAAAAAAGATGTCATGCCACATTTGCGGATCACTGGCTGCAATGCGCGAAAAATCGCGAAATCCACCGGCAGCATAACGGAAAATATCCAGATTATCTTCACGGTTTGCCAGTTGCTCAACCAGGTTAAATGCCATCAAATGCGGAAGATGACTGGTATGTGCCAGCACTTCATCATGCTTGTCCACATCCATGCAAATGACTTCCGCTTTTGCCGCTTGCCAAAGTTGAATCAGCTTATTCACGGCCCAGTCGCCACTGCTCGGTAACGGTGTCAAAATGACTTTGTGGTTAGCAAACAAATCGACCTTACCTGCATGTACACCGGTATGTTCGGCACCTGCAATCGGATGACCCGGTACAAAACCTTCAGGTAGATTTTCACCATATACCGCTTTTGCAGCATCAACCACATTACCCTTAGTACTGCCCACATCGGTAATAATGGTTTTAGCAGACAAATAAGGCTTGATGGTTTCCAGTACCTTTTGCGTTGCACGAACAGGCAAAGCCAAAACCACCAGATCTGCATCTTGTACGGCATCGACAGGATTGCTATAGCCTTCCTGAATCAGTCCAAGCGCTTTTGCATCATCCAGCGTTTTTTGCGAACGTGTGGATGCAACAATTTGCTTTGCCAATTTTTCAGCAATGATCACACGAGCCAGACTTGAGCCAATCAGCCCAAGTCCAATAAAGGCAACTTTTTCAAACAGTGGCTGAGACATGGCTTAGGCTTTTTCCTCTACACCATTTGTTTCCAAATCCAGTACTTTGGCAAGTGCTGTCAGGAACTTGGCATTTTCAGCTTCAGTACCAATGGATACACGAAGATGATTTGCAATACCCACCGGACGTACAATCACACCTTCTTTCAACAAGGCATTAAACGTTTGCGCAGGATCAGCCTGTACATCGACCAAAATAAAGTTGGCACGTGAAGGTACATAATCTAAGCCAAGCGCATCAAAGCCTTGTTCAAGCTGCTTCATGCCCGCTTTATTTACAATACGCGATTGTTCAATAAAGTCTTCATCTTTCAATGCCGCGACTGCTGCGACCATTGCAAGATGATTCACATTAAATGGCTGACGAATACGGTTCAGGTAATCAGTCACTTCGGCTGATGCCAAAGCAAAACCAACGCGAAGCGCTGCCAAGCCATAACATTTAGACAAGGTACGGCTGACAATAATGTTTGGATATTGTTCCAAGAATTTTAAGCTGTTGAAGTTTTCCGGGAAATACTCCACATAGGCTTCATCCAGAACCACAATCACATTGGTCGGTACTTTTTGCATGAAGGCTTCAAATTCAGCTTCTTCAAACCAGGTTCCGGTTGGGTTGTTTGGATTGGCAATAAAGATCAGTTTGGTATTGTCTTGAATTGCTGCTGCCATGGCATCCAAGTCATGAGCAAAACCTTTGGCAGGCACTTCAATTGCTTCTGCATTAATCGCTTGAGTCACCAAGGCATATACTGCAAACGCATGCTGACTATACACCACAGAATCTTTTTCAGAAACGAATGCACGGGCAAACATTTCAAGCAAATCGTTTGAACCATTACCCAAAGTAATCCGGTCAGCAGTCACGCCAAATTGTGCCTGAATCTGGTCTTTTAAGATAAAACCACCACCGTCCGGATATCGTCCAATTTCTGCCAGTTCAGCAGCCACGGCTTGCTTCACCTTTTCAGAACAACCCAACGGATTTTCATTCGAGGCCAATTTGACGATATCAGTAATCCCTAACTCACGCTCAAGTTCACTAATAGGTTTACCTGGTTGATAAGGCTTTAACTTTGAGATGCCTTCATTGGCAGGGACAAACGACATGTTACTCTTCCAGTTATTTCAAGTGATAAATATGGTCAACTTGAATGCAAAAATTGACCACTGCTTTAATGGATAAGATTTACAATACTGCAATCGGGTAAGAACCCAAAACTCGAACCTCTTTCACCAAAGGACGAATTTCTTCAATTGCCGCTTTGACGTTTTCCTGTTCCACATGACCTTCCAGGTCAATGAAGAATACATAGGCCCATTTTTCTGGCAATGCAGGACGAGTTTCAATACTGGTCAAGCTAATATTGTGTTTTGCAAACGGCGCCAGAATTTCAAGCAGGGCACCGGCACGGTCATGTGCAGAAATCAGCAAAGAAGTTTTGTCATTACCACTTGGTGGTACTTTTTCACGGCCAATCACCAAGAAACGCGTGGTATTTTCCGGATTATCTTCAATATTGCCGTGTAGAATTTCCAGGTCATAAATACTTGCAGCGACATCAGAGGCGATTGCTGCTGAATGCCATTCATTGCGAATACGGCGGGCAGCTTCAGCATTTGAACTTAAGGCAACACGTTCAACACCCGGATAATGGGCATCCAACCAGCCACGGCATTGCGCCAGAGTTTGTTGATGTGCATAAATCTGTTTGATGCTGTCTTTACGGGTATTTGATGACACTAAAAATTGATGATGGATACGCAGTTCAACTTCGCCAATCACGTTTAAGTGCGAAGACTTGAAACAGTCTAAAGTATGGTTCACCACACCTTCAGATGAGTTTTCCACAGGCACCAAACCATAATGTGCACTACCCGCTTCCACTTCACGGAACACTTCATCAATGGTTGGCAGTGGGCGGACAATCGCATCCTGACCAAAATGTTTCAGTACTGCTGAATGGGTATATGTGCCGACAGGCCCCAGAAATGCAATACTTTGTGGGGCTTCTAGTGCCAGACAAGCCGACATGATTTCGCGGAATAAACGCGCCATGGTCACATCAGATAACGGCCCTTCATTACGCTGCATAACATTACGTAAAACTTGTGCTTCACGTTCAGGACGGTAAAACATTGGATTCTCTTCAGAAGCAAATTTTGCTTTTGCCACTGCTTCTGCCAATTTCGCTCGACGATTGATAAGTTGTTGAATCTGCTGATCTACAGAGTCAATATCCTCACGAATTTGAGCAAGGTCAAGAGAAGTCTTGGTGTTTTGATCGTCGTTGATCATTGTTATGTCGCCCTTCGAAAACATTATGCAAACAGTATAACAATAGTTAGCTTTCAAATGTTACGCAATAAGACTTTGATTGATTCAGTCTTAAAAACATACAGTTGATTTAATCAGCAGTTTTATTCCTCATGTTTTTGCCATGAATATTTAAAATTGATGACTTTTTGCCAATTTTCTCAAAATTGAGCTATAAGCGTAGATCGTTAAATTTGAAACATTCAGGCCGATTTTATGTCATATGGTTAAATTAATTTATCGGTATTTGCAAATAATCTCATATTTTAAAGCACTTAATCAGGATTCTTTTTGACTTGATTTTTTCAAATTTAATTCTACTGTTTGGCAGATATAATCATTGTGAAAAACACCTGTTTACTCGATGTTAAAAGGTCAATGTCAGGACTGACATAAAAAATCAAATGTTGATGGTTGGTTACATACCGGCGATATAACCAAAGTCGATCCAGATGGCTTTTGTTAATCCTGGACTGTAAAAAAGATATGGTAATTTTTCTGGTTTTAATGTTTATCCCAATGAAATTGAAGCTATTCTGGTAGAACATCCTGATGTCATTGAGGCTGCAGTCATTGGCATACCGGATGAACACATGGAGAATCGGTCAAAGCCTTTATTACGTCCAGTAACCCAAACCTTTCAAATGATCACATGATAAAACACTGCAAAGAAAACCTGACTGCCTATAAAGCCCCAAAATTCATTGAGATATTGAATGAGTTACCAAAGTCAACAGTCGGAAAAATTCTACGGGCTGAACTTCGACAAAGGGAACAATAAAAAATATCACTTAGACTCAACTCATTACAGCACTTAAATCCAGCCCTGAAGCCCTATTTTCGGGACTTTTTCTTTTGCAATAGTCATTTACCAAACTCCATCACAAAACTTTAATGTTTAATTTATAGTCTTTTAATAAAGCAATTCAGAGAATAATAATGTCAAAAAGAATCGCAGTTTTAGTGACTCATGATTTTGAAGATTTGGAATACTCAGAACCCGTACAGGCCTTTCGTGCCGCACGTCATAGTATTTTGAATATTGAAAATAGAGCAGGCAATATTGTTTACGGTAAAAAGCGTAAATCTGCAGTGACCATCGACCAAAGTATTGATGATGTTTCAGTGCATGATTTTGATGCCTTACTCATTCCCGGTGGTCATTCGCCTGACCGCCTGTGTAGTGATGCTCGTTTTGTCAATTTTATACGTAAATTTGCCCATGCAAAAAAGCCCATTATGAGTATTTGTCACAATCCCCAGCTACTGATCAGCGCGAAAGTAGTGAAAGGGCGATTAATGACTACACTTAAAACTTTCGCCACTGATCTGATCAATGCTGGTGCGGTTTATTACGACGTAGGAGTCGTGAATGATAATAATCTGTATATTTCTTCCCGCTCACCTGACGATTTACCCGCCTTTATTGAAGAAAGCCTGATGGTGTTGAGTCAATAAAAAAGAGCCATATAGCTCTTTTTTATTTCAAGGATTAGCGCCCCAATATGCTACGTGCCACAATTTCTTTCATAATTTCATTGGTACCACCATATATTCGTTGAATACGGGCATCTACAAAGAAACGTGAAATTGGATATTCAGTCATATAACCATACCCGCCAAACAGTTGTAATAAGTTATCGGCAATCTTCATTTGCATATCCGTTGCAAAACTTTTTAGTGCCGCAGCAGTTTCTACATCCAGTTTACCCTGCATGTACAGTTCGACATTCTGGTTATAAAATGCAGCTGTTGCCAGTTCATCAATTTTCGCTTGTGCCAAAACAAAACGGGTATTCTGAAATTGGCTAATCGGCTGGCCAAAGGCTTGACGCTCTTTCACATAAGCAACAGTGACATCAATTGAACCGCGAATCGCACCAATGGCTGTTGAAGCAATCGCAGTACGTTCGCGTGGTAATTCTTGCATTAAATAGGCAAAACCTTGACCTGGCTGCCCCAGTAATTGATCCTTCGGTACTTTAATATTATCGAAGAATAATTCCGAAGTATCTTGTGAGTGCAAACCAATTTTGTTGAGGTTGGTGCCCTTTTTAAAACCTTCTAAATGCGTATCCAGTAGCAACAAAGACACGCCTTTTGCACGTGCTTGAGGATCAGTTTTTGCTGCCAGCACCACCAAATCGGCGTGTTGACCATTTGAAATAAAGGTTTTTGAACCATTTAACAGATAGTGATCACCCTGTAAAATCGCATTAGTACGCATGGCCTGCAAGTCTGAACCCGCTCCCGGTTCAGTCATCCCAATAGCACCGACAACCTCACCAGAAACCATTTTCGGCAACCAGTATTGTTTTTGCTCTTCACTACCAATATGCAAAATATACGGCGCTGCAATTTCAGAATGACATGAAATACCGGTAGATAATGCGCTAAATCCTGCACGCGCAGACTCTTCAACCAGCATGAGTGAGTAATGGGTTGGAACCCCATAACCACCATATTCCTCGGGCACATCAACACACAAGAAACCATTTTCGCCCAATGCATTCCAGATCGAACGCGGCATAATGCCTTCCAGCTCCCATTGTTCATAATGCGGCGCAATATGTTCATTCAAAAAGCGTTTAAAGTTATCGCGAAACAGTTCTAAATCAGCATCATAAGCCAACATATAGCGTCCTTGTATGTGGTTGTTGTATTTATTCCTTCCCCATCCTATTCATTTTATAGAGATCTGTCATGTTCTATAGACCTCATATTTCATGACTTTTGGGTCAATAAAAAAGGAAGCCGAAGCCACTGCTGTCCCATAGTTTGATTTAAATAAAAAAACCTGAGTCCGAACAGTTAAAATATGAGTGCAAACAAACACTTTAACGACCAGGATTCAGGTTTTGTCAC
>NZ_JABERK010000071.1:0-679 GCF_013004315.1 Acinetobacter sp. ANC 5378 | reverse complement strand
ACATACAAGCGTGTCGAAATCATATAGTCAAAGGCTGATTCTGATTCACAGAAGCGTAAATGCTGCAATTTGCCTGTGGCATCATCGATAAAGACTAGCAGACAGCATTTAGCGGCTCTTCCTTCAAACCAGTCATGGTGTGAGCCATCGATTTGTACCAGTTCACCATAACAATCTCGGTTATATCGAGGCTGATATGGGCGTTTCAGGCGCTTGGAGCGAGGAATCCATAAATCGGCTGCAATCATCCAGCAACGCAGGGTTTCCACTGAAAGATCGAATCCATGAACGGTAGTGAGCTTTTCATGCGCTAAAGTGGGTCCGAAACCATGGAGTTGATCCGAAACAATATTGAGGCACTTGAGTCTGAGTTCTTCAGGAAGTTTGCAGTTGCTGGTTTGGCCACGACCAGCATGGGCTAATGCAGCTGGGCCTTGAGCTTTGTATTTCTGCAGTAAGCGTCTGATCTGACGTTCTGAAATATGAAGTAGCTGAGCAGCCTGGGATTGAGTTATGCGTTGATCGCAGATTTCCTGCAAGACCGACAATCGTTTAAGTTCTTTATCCGACATAGACACCAACATATCAAACCGTCCGCTTCAATAATCGCAAAAGTGCATATTCTAAAAGCGGACATTTTTACTTTGGAGAAACCGGACATTTCTATTTTGGGCTTACA
>NZ_JABERK010000070.1:0-1029 GCF_013004315.1 Acinetobacter sp. ANC 5378 | reverse complement strand
TAATATCACTGGGTGTATACCAGCCCAGTGTCTTTCTAGGACGATTATTTAGAGCAGTCTCTATCTGTTCTATCCGCTCTTTTGAAACATGATCAAACGATGAGGATTTTGGCAGATATTGTCTGATCAGACCATTCGTATTTTCATTTCTGGCTCGTTGAATAGACTTGTACGGATCTGCAAAGTAAGTCTCTATGCCTGCGTCCGTTATCCGCCTATGCTCTGAGAATTCCTTGCCATTATCAAAGGTCACACTATAGGCATGACTACTACGCAAACATGCTAAAGCACACGAGATCGTTTTAGCTGTGGTTCTCGTTTGCCCCAAATGAACGATATGTACATACAGACTCTTGCGTTCAACCAGGGTTAATAATGCTCCCTTATGATTCTTGCCTATTACAGTATCACCTTCAAAATCACCTAGGCGTTGACGTTTCTCGATGACCTCATCACGACAATGAATACTTGTTCTATCAACAAGTTGACCTCTACGATCTGTGTTTTTATAACCCCGCTTGCGATATGTTTTCTGGTGTCTTAAATGCTGATGCAATTTTCCACCCTTAGATTTATCCTGATAAATGTACTGATAGACCCATTCATGCGATGGGACATCTAACCAGCCACGTTGTTTCAAAGCCCCCGCAACCTGTTCAGGTGACCAATCCAGAGCAATCAGATAACGGATGTAGATTATAGCGAAATCTGTCATCTGAGATGAGGATCGATATCGTCGTTGGCTGGAGAGATGCTCAGCCTGTTTAGCCCGATAGCCACGTTGTCCTGTATTCCTTTTGATCTCACGATAAATGGTTGATCGGGAACGTCCAAGCTCTCTGGCAAGGGTGGAGATTGAAGATTTACTTTTCAAAGCAGCATAAATTTCGTATCTTTCTTCTTGAGAAAGTTGGGTGTATTGCTTCATTGTGTGCTTTCCAATTGCGAGTTGAAAAAGTCTAATGATTCTAATACACCTAACTTTTTCAACTAAATACAAATGTGTCGCACTTGGTATTTGAATCCGCG
>NZ_JABERK010000069.1:0-19717 GCF_013004315.1 Acinetobacter sp. ANC 5378 | reverse complement strand
ATAGCAAGAGTGAACCACCTGATCCCTTCCCGAACTCAGAAGTGAAACCTCTTTGCGCTGATGGTAGTGTGGGGTTACCCATGTGAGAGTAAGTCATCGCCAGCTCATTATTCCTGAAAACACCTCCTTCAATACAAGGGGGTGTTTTTTTATGTGCGGAAAATAAATTAAAAAATTTAAAGTAAATTTTTCTGTTTTGATTAAATTATCTTACGAATCAAAGATTAAATTTTAGGTCGATCAAATAAGCTTATTGTTTAAAGGTTAAATGTTATACTTTTCCACTTAATCTCTCCTTATCTTTTCTGCATGTTCCGCTTTTTTCTCAGTGCTATTTTCTCTGTATACCTATTTCTGCTGAGTACAGTGGTTTATGCATCAACGTCTTTGAATTTTGATAGACACCATAATGCACGACTTGATGGTGTATGGAATTATTATCCTAATCAACTGATTATTGGATCTGAAGAGTCTCAGATTTCTCCATCTAAAACTATTAAAACAGTTCAGTTACCTGCATCATTTCTCAGTATTTCAGGGCAGAAAGATGGTTTGGCGACCTTTCAGCAACATTTTAAATTACCTGAGTCTGCGGTAGGCCAACAAATCTATTTGTATATCCCATATCAGTATGGTGCCTATCAATTATTTGTAGATGATCGTTTACTCACAAAAGTTGGGCAAGTAGGTGTAGAGGGACATCATCAAACAGAAATGGCACCTAAATTGGTGTCATTTTTTCCAAATAAAACCGATGTAGTAATTACCCTTCAGGTCTCAAGTTTTCAGCATATTCGGGGTGGTCTAGAAAACAGTATTTATATTGGTTTCAATAAACCGATCCTGCACAAATTTTATCGCCAAGTGATGGAAAAGACTCTATTACGATTAGTGTAGGCGTGGCCATTATGGATTCTATACATTGCTATAAAAGTGTCGATTGCTTGATGAAAACAGCAGATCAGCAACTCTACCAAGCAAAAAATCAACGCGATCAAGCCTGTATTCAGTAAGCCATAGAAAACCTGATTGGGTTTGATCAATTCTTCAAGTGAAATATCATATCCTTTTACGATTACTTGGTTTTTTTATATGTAGTGGTTTGTCTGGTAATGCTAAATTGGTCGTGATGTTCATTAAAGAAGCATGAAGTATGAACCAAATTCACCCAGCTGCCATTATATGTTTAAGTTTAACTTTTTATGGTTTAACGGCTTGTCATGCACAAAATAGCATTCCACAGGAGCAGTCAACACAGCAGTCTTCATCAAAAATACAACAAAGTTATCAACTTAGTACGATTGCACAGTTTAATGAGCCGTGGGCGATTGCCTCTTTAAAAGATGGTCGTTTACTGATTACTGAGAAAAAAGGCAAATTACAATTATTTGATCCTCAAACCAAGGAAAAAGTCGAAGTCAAAGGTGTTCCTAAAGTGGCTTATGGTGGACAAGGTGGCTTGGGAGATATTGCATTACACCCTCAATTTGCACAGAACCATCAAGTCTATATCAGCTATGCAGCAGCAGGACAGGGTGGTTATGGTGCTGTGGTTGCGCGTGGTGAATTGGATTTATCTAATCCTCAACAACCCCAACTTAAAAATTTAAGGACGATTTGGCAACAAGTGCCTAAAGTTCAAGGTCAGGGGCATTATGGACATCGGCTGTTATTTGGCTCCGATGGCAAGCTTTGGATCAGTTCAGGAGAGCGCCAAAAGTTTGATCCTGCTCAAGATATGCAATCGAATTTAGGCAAAATATTGCGTTTAAATGATGATGGTACACCTGCTTCAGGGAATCCATTTATGAACCGAGGCGAGATTGCCAAACAGGTATGGACTTTGGGTCATCGTAATCCTCTCTGTATTGCATTTGACAGTAAAGGGCAGCTGTGGGTGGCTGAAATGGGACCTAAAGGGGGCGATGAGCTCAATCTCATCATAAAAGCTGAAAATTACGGCTATCCTATTGTTTCAAATGGGGATCATTATGATGGGAAAGATATTCCTGACCATAGTACCCGCCCTGAATTTAAGGCCCCTGAGATCAGCTGGACGCCTGTGATTTCTCCATCGAGCCTGATGTTTTATAAGGGCAATCAATTTCCTGCATGGAAAAATAAGGCTCTGATCGGTGGCTTATCTTCTGAAGCTATTGTGGTGGTTGATACCGAAATGAAGCCAGTAAAGGAAGTCCAGCGCTTAAATATGAAACAACGCATCCGTGGCTTGCTGGAAGCTCCAGACGGTGTAATTTGGGTTATTGAAGATGGTAAAAATGCCAGATTACTCAAAATGACTGCGAAATAATTTCAGCCAAAGCCCTTCTTGAAATGTCGGGCTTTAAAACATATCTACGTAAATCATCTGATAGAATTACGCAGCATAATGATCATCAGCATTAAATACATTGGCCTGAATTTGAATGAGCTTACGGTTGCCTTGTTCGCCATTCATGCGCCAATGGGCAATTTTAATATTATCGACAATGGCAACATCACCTTTCTGCCATTGTAATAACAGGGCATCCCGATAAATCGCATCAAAAAAGGCTTGTTTCTCTTGATCCGTCCATTCAACTTTATGACCCTGCTGATTGAAAATCTCCCAGGTCAGCTGCATATCATCAGCAGTGGAATCGATTTGGATATCACCACGATTTTTAAAACAATTTTGTGCAGCCTGATAAGCGAATGGATTGGTATTATTGGCAAACGCCCAAGGTTGTAGCGCCAGTTTTTGGGTAACAGGATGCTTAATCACCAGTGGTGCGCGTTGTAAGGTCAGTTTAGCTTTCTTGTCAGGCAGTATGCTCACGCTAAAAGGACTCTTTTTCAGTAAGATCCGATCGATAAAATTAATTTTACGTGATGAGACATAAGAAAAATGATTCCAAGTGCCTTGGTATTTTTGTTTAACCGATTCAGGAAAATTTTCCCAAATTTTCTCAAGATTATTAAAGCCAGTTTCAGCCAGATAAGTTGATGGCTGCTGACAATATAAAGCTATATAGCGCGAGCGTTCAGAACGGACACCACCTTCCACATGTGGACCTTGTACAGCATTCTCCACTGGCCCTAATTGAACGGTATTACGGTCAATATAGCGTCGATAATCCCCCGCACCTAAAATACTTTCACTGTATTTACGCATCCATGATGCAACCCAACCCGGCATATTGGGATTGAAGGAATTCCACGGCTGTAACTTGAATTTTTGTTCAATAAGTTGATGAAATTCATCGGTTTGCTGGATGTTAAATCCTCGAAAAATCAAGATGCCATGCTGATGGATTTGTTGCATCAGCTCTTCAAGATTGTTCTCAATATATTGGGCTAAATCATGACATGCATTGTTGTCGGGGTGTGCTATGAATACTTTGGCGTAATCATTCAGAAAATGATGTTCTAATTGCATAATTTTTCTCTCAAGTATTTTTATTGTTTTACTTATGATGCTTAGAATGATCTTTAACTCTATTCTAATCATTCATAAAGATATGATGGATAATTGTTTTTGCTGAATTTGATTATAAAGTTTGATATTTCAGCATGATGTAAATTTTGGTCGTTTAATTGAGCTTTTCGACAAGTGGCGGGTTCACTTTAAATCACGATATTAAATGACCAGAAGAATTAAATGACTTTGAAAAAAAGCCCCGACATCCTGTCGAGGCTTTTTTATATTCATTCTAGAGGTATAACTCCTGTCGTACCCATCAGCATCCTGCTGTTTATTGCTTATCATTATTGTTTTTTGCTTAAGAGACTTCCTGTCCCTGTATGATTAAAATATAGCGCTTTGGATAATATGTGAAAAGTGGAGATATTCGGCAACTGTTGTAAGCTTAAACCTACACAGGTACTCAAAAAATATCAGGAATTCACGTATTGAATCAGTTTATCCAAAACAGATCTGAGATTTTTGTTATCAAATTCATTCGGTTCAAATTCTTCAGTTTTATTGCGTGAGAAGATGTCACGAATTTCAATCACAGCATTACTGTCGACTAAACCGAGTTGGGTTCCGACTTGACGGATTTGATCAATCGAGCGTGAGCCATTGGTTGCACCATAGCCAATATAGGCAGCGGGTTTGCCTTGCCATTCTTTGCCTAAGTAATCCAAAGCATTTTTGAGTGCAGGGCTGTAGCCATGGTTATATTCAGGGCTAATAAAAATAATGGCATCACCCGAAGCAATTTTGTCTGCCCATTCCTGTTGTTTCGGTTGGTCATAAATACCCGTAATCGGTGGATGTGCACCTGAAAAAATAGGCAGGTTCCATTCTTTTAAATCGACCAGTTCAACCTGAACAGTACTGAAATTGGCTCTTTCGATACTTCGTTGTACCCAGCGCGCAACTTTAATCGCAATACGACCTTCACGAACACTACCGACAATAATTTGAATTTTCATATTGAACCTGTGTTTTTATAAAGCTAGCCAAGGTTTAAATTAATATGATTATTAAGGGCTGAATATTAGGGATTTGTATCTCCAGAACATAAAAAAGCTCCCGAAGGAGCTTTTAAAAAATCATGCGTTAGATGATCTTTTACATCAGTTTAATAGCTTGCTGACCGGCAGGGGTCACTTTAAAGATTTCCACTTCAAAGGTAATGTCCTTGCCTGCAAGCGGGTGATTGAAATCAATTTCGGTAATATCTTCACCGACTGATTTCACTACACCAAATAAGCTTTGTTTGGCTTTATCTTCAAATTCAATCATATGACCGACAATCGGTGTTTGTTCGAATTTAACGGTATCAAATTTTTGTACGTTTTCAGGGTTCCAGGGACCGAAAGCATCTTCAGGAGGAAGACTCACGGTACGACGGTCACCGGCACGCAAACCAAAGAGTGCTTTTTCAAAACCGGGTAATAAGCTACCATCGCCCATCACCAAACTGACCGGTTCTTCACGGCTACGGGTGTTATCAATTTCCACACCATTTTCAATGGCTACCGAAAAATGCAGCTCTACTTTCGAGCCATCATTAATACGGATTTCTTCGTTTGGATTAATAATTTCAGTCATTGTGTTGCGCTTCCGCACGTTGAATACGTTGCTTTTCTAGAAAAAACGTATCGATCAGCAGCAGAATAGTTCCCACGGTAATGGCACTATCTGCAATATTAAAAGCAGGGAAGTGGCTGTTGTTGTAGTAAACGTGAATAAAATCGACCACATAACCTAAAGAAACGCGGTCAATTAAGTTACCGATCGCACCACCCAAAATCAGGGCAATCGCCATCGGTAAAATCACCATTTTTTTCGGCATACGCATCAGCCAAAATACAAAAATTACAGACACTAAACCTGCCAGTGAAGTAAAGAAATAACGTTGCCATCCACCGGCATCGGACAGGAAACTAAAGGCTGCGCCATAGTTATGTAGCAATGTCCAGTTTAAAAAGGGCAGTACAGGAACAGGATCTGCATAGTTCAGATTTGTCACTGCAATCCATTTGGTCCATTGGTCGAGAATAATCGCGACAATGGATAAACCCACCCACACCAGATTGTGTGGGTAGAACTGGAATAAGCCCTTTTTAGTTTGCGGATTAGGCATATTTTCTCTCTTCGCCTTGACCTGTAGGAAGGTTAATAATACAACGAGAACAAAGGCCCGGATGTTCATGATGTGTATTTACATCAGGAAGTACATGCCAGCAACGGGCACATTTTTCGCCTTCAGCAGCCGATACTTTCACGCGTAAGCCTTCAAGATCTGTTGCTTCACCTTGTGCTTCATCAAATGCATTTACAATCACAGTTGATGTGATCAGAACGAAACGAAGTTCATCATTTAGTTGATCAAGTACTGCTTTTAATTCAGCATTTGCCCAAAGTTCAACTTTGGCAGACAGGTTCGAACCAATCAGTTTGGCATTACGCGCTGCTTCAATTTGCTTGTTCACTGCAGATTTAACGCTGATTAACGTCTGCCAATCCGCTTCTGAAACAAGGTTTGCTTTGGATGCAACAGGAATGTCATACCATTCAGTGGTGAATACGTATTTCTCAGTTTGACCCGGAATTAACGGCCAAGCTTCTTGAGCGGTAAAGGTCAAGATTGGTGCCATCCAGCGGACAAAAGCTTGTACCAGGTGATACAAGGCAGTTTGTGCAGAATGACGCGCTTGCGAGTCTGCTTTGGTGGTGTATTGACGGTCTTTGATGATGTCGAGGTAGAAACCACCCAAGTCATTAATACAGAAGTTGGTCAACGAACTTGCCACGATATGGAAGTTCATATCTTCATAGGCTTGCTGGATGGTTTTTTGAACGTCTGCTGCACGTTGCAGGATGTATTGATCAAGCGCGATCAACTGATCGACTGGCAATGCATCAGTCGCTGGTTGGAAACCATTCAGGTTCGCCAACAAGAAACGTAAAGTGTTACGAATACGACGGTAACCATCAGAGGCACGGCTAAAGATTTCTTTACCCGCGGTCATTTCATAACGGTAGTCTGAAGATGCAATCCAGAAACGTAAACCATCTGCACCCATATCTTTAATGATGTCTTGCGGTGTGATCACGTTACCGATTGATTTTGACATCTTACGGCCTTTTTCATCGACCACGAAGCCGTGAGTTAACAAGCCTTTATACGGTGCGCGGTTGTTAATCGCGATAGAGGTTAATAATGAAGACTGGAACCAGCCACGGTGTTGGTCTGAACCTTCAAGGTACAAATCAGCAGGATCAGTCAGTTCTTCACGTTGACGAAGGACCGCATAGTGCGTTGTACCCGAGTCAAACCAGACATCTAGCGTGTCACGAACAGCATTGTAATGTTCAGCATCAGCACCGATAAAGTCTTTCGCTTCACGGTTATACCAACCATCAATACCTTCCTGTTCGATCAGTTTGGCAACTTCTTCGATCAGTTCAGGGGTACGTGGGTGCAATTCGTTGGTGTCTTTATGCACGAAGAACGGGATTGGCACACCCCAAGTACGTTGACGCGAGATACACCAGTCCGGACGACCTTCAATCATCGCCTCAATACGGTTTTTACCCCAATCTGGAACGAAGCTGATCTCGTTTTCAATCGCGTTTAAAGCACCTTGGCGTAAACCTTTTTCGTCCATGCTGATGAACCACTGTGGGGTCGCACGGAAGATAATCGGGGTTTTATGGCGCCAGCAATGTGGATAGCTATGCTTGATTACCACATGTGCCCAAAGCTTGTTGGCTTCACTTAATGCAGCAATAATTTTTGGATTGGCTTTATAGATGTGTTCGCCTGCGAAAACAGGTGCCGTCGGTAAATACACACCGTTACCACCGACAGGATTATCGACTTTTAAGTTGTACAGTAAGCCAACTTTATAATCGTCTACACCATGGCCGGGTGCGGTATGTACTGCACCGGTACCGCTGGTTGCAATGACGTGTTCGCCTAAAATCACTGGAACCTGACGTTCAGTAATTAAAGGATGTTGTAGAACCAAGTTCTCAAGTTTGCTACCGGTAAAATCAGCAATCACTTCAACGGTGGTAAAGCCATAACGTTCAGTTGCAGATTCAACCAAATCTTTAGCCAAGATAAAGTTTTGTGCTGCTTTTTCGTCGCCACGTGCTGTAACCAGTTGATATTCAATATCAGCATGCAGGGCAACCGCCTGATTCGCAGGAATGGTCCACGGCGTCGTTGTCCAGATCACGATGTCGGTTGAGTTTTTAACCTCAACACCTAAACGTGCTGATAAATCTGCTAAATTAACAACAGTGAAACCCACATCGATAGCATCAGATTTTTTATCTTCATATTCAACTTCAGCTTCAGCCAATGCAGAACCACAGTCCAAACACCAGTTGACTGGTTTAAGACCCGGCTGGATATGACCTTGTTTTTGGATTTCACCCAATGAACGCACGATATTGGCTTCTTGGGCAAAATTCATGGTCAGGTAAGGATTGTCCCAATCACCAAACACACCCATACGCACAAAGTCTTTTTTCTGTAATTCGACTTGAGTGTAGGCATATTCGCGGCAATGTTTACGGAACGTTGCAGCATCGACTTTAACGCCAACTTTACCGACTTTTTCTTCAACTTTAAGTTCAATCGGCAAACCGTGACAGTCCCAACCCGGAACATAGGGTGCATCAAAGCCATCCATAATCCGGCTTTTGATGATGATGTCTTTGAGTACTTTGTTTACCGCATGACCTAAATGGATTTGACCATTTGCGTATGGAGGGCCATCGTGAAGCACATATTTTTTCTTGCCAATACGCGATGCGCGAATCTGCTGATAAATGTTGTCGGCATACCACTCTTCTAACCATTTTGCTTCACGTACTGCGAGATTTGCTTTCATTGCAAATTCAGTACCTGGGAGGTTTAGCGTGGCTTTATAATCCACTGCATTTTCAGGAGTTTGCTTATCGCTCATGCAAGTTGTCTTCCAATTTAATCAGTCTTAGGCTGACGCGTTTTACAATAAAAAATGTGGGATTTAAAAGGGAAAATTGGGAGTGTTTTGTCGAAACTCAAGCAGTTTCTCAACATCATCATCAATTCCCGCTTTCAATGCTTCAAGCGAAGGGTAGTCCTTTTCACCATGTAAATAGTTCAAGAACGTCACCCGCATTAACAGGCCATACAGATTAGCAGAAACATCAGGAAAATGTACTTCTAATCGCCATTCTGGATGTTCCTGTTTGATGGCTGGTCGTGTCCCAACATGTCCTGCACCAAACAGGGCAGTGGGTTCATAGCCTGGAATCCCCAATTTCTCAGGACTTTCAGCTTTTACTTTATCTTTTAAAGATTCAGTTTTACACAGTACTTCTACGCCGTAAATCCCGTTTAAACAGGGTCTATGACGGTTTAGACGGATGTTGATGGTTGGAAAATTAATGGTACGCCCAATCTGATCACCATATTGTACCCGGCCGGTGATGCTATACGGACGACCCAATAATTTGGCAGCCAAAGCTAAATCACCCGCTTGCAAGGTATGACGAATCCTGGTCGAGCTGACACGGTGTCCTTCCAATGCAATGGTATGCAAGTTGGTGACCTGAAAACCGTAAGCTCGCAAAAATTCACTATTGCCTTGACGGTTTTTACCGAAATGGAAATCGTCGCCCAGAACCAGATGTTCCGCATTGAGTTTTTGTTTGAGAATACCGGCAAAGCTTTCAGCATCTAAGCTACGGAAATGATTATCAAATTTTGCAATCGCAATATAGTCGACACCCAGTTCGGTTAAGTATTCGACTTTTTCACGCAATGAACTAATTCTAGGCGGGGCTTCATAACCCTTAAAAAATTCAAGCGGTTGTGGCTCAAAAATCATCACCAGGGTTTTTAAATTTTGTGCTGCGGCGAGTTGTTTTAATTGTGTAATCATTGCCTGATGGCCCAAATGTACACCGTCAAAATTACCAATCGTAGCGGCAGTTTTTGGCAATTGAAAATTTGGCGCTAAAGCATTCAGGCGGAGCAGCTTCATGGGCGAATCAATAAGTGAAAAATTATCAGGGCTATATATTGCCATAATCTTGAGCGTTCGTCTTGTTGTTGTGTTTTCATCCAAAAAAATTATCGGATATCTGGCTAAAAATAGCGGTGTAGAAAGATCAAAAATACAGGTTGATTCAGAGCAGATTTTTAAATTTGCACTCTTCCTCTAATTCTTTTCTAATGGGTGCAGTTTTGAGTTGGCAAATAAATAAGGTACTGCAATGTCAGATTTGGCTTTAATCATGGCACTTCCCAATGAATCGAAAGGTTTGTTTGAACAGGCGGGAATTCAAGTGCATTACAGTGGTATTGGTAAAGTCAATGCTGCCTTTAAAGCCTTTGAAGTGATTCAGAAAACTGGTTGTAAAACCTTACTCAATTTGGGTTCAGCGGGAAGTTCTCAATTTGATGCGCATGCCTTGGTTGAAGTGACGACTTTTGTGCAACGTGATATGGATGTTTCACCCTTGGGCTTTAAAGTCGGTGTTACCCCTATGGATGATGACCATCCTGCAGAAATTCATTTAGAGTCTTATTTTCAGCACCTAGACAAAGGCATCTGCGGAACTGGTGATAGCTTTGAAACAGGTACGCCGAAAGTACCCTGTCATTTGGTGGATATGGAAGGCTACGCAATTGCGAAGGTCTGCAAGAAGCTGGGCGTGCGATTGATTTCAGTGAAATATATTACTGATGGGGCGGATGAAACAGCGCATTTGGATTGGGAAGACAATTTATTATTGGGTGCGCAAAAATTATTAAAATTATATCAAACGATCAAATAAGCAGAATGGATTTGGAAATTCGGCGACCATAGTTGTCTATGGTCGTATGCCAAAATTATCTAGACGATAATTCAAGAATTATGGGCGAGGAATAACGCCGTATAACATCATATGGACAGTATGCTGGATGATGCGCTGCTGCATACTACGGTTACGTAAGGTTTTACCAGTGACCATTTCCATTTGAGTCGCAAAATCTGCATAGTTTTGGGTAATGGCCCAAATATTCAGAATTAAAAGCTCAGGATCAATTTCCTTGGCAATTTTACCTTGATCTTGCCACATGGTAATGACTTTGGCTTTACGCTTCACCAGTTTCTTGAGCGGACCTTTTAAAATTGGCAAAATATGCGGCGCACCTTGAATCACTTCCAAAGCAAACAGTCGAGATGCTTTCGGCTGGGTACGCGAAACCTCAATTTTTTGCAATAAATAATTGGTGATCGCTTCTTCAGGCTCAAGCTCTGTTTCTAGCATTTGCAGTGGAGCAAGCCACTTTTGTAATACCGTGGTGAGTACTTCAACGTACAATGCTTCCTTATTTTCATAATAATAGAAAATATTGGATTTGTGCATTTCAGCAATTTGAGCAATCTCGTCTAAGCTTGCCCCATTAAAACCGTAAAGGGAAAATACATCCAGTGCTGCATTTAGCAGTTGATGTCGTTTTTGAGTACTCTTTTTTTGTTCCATTGGCCATTTAAAAACAATTAAAAGTGGAACCCTAAATTGTACGGCAAATCATCAGATTTGTGCACAGGCAAAAGTTTTAATTTTATGAATATTGGCGATTTATTTTTTAGATCAGCTATTAAATTGCCAAGTTTTCGAGCAATGTAAAAAGATGCTTTAAAATAGGGCAGAAAATAGCTCAATAAAGATCGTTAAATAATTCAATAAGATTGAATTTTTATATTTTGTTGAATACTTAAGTTAAAGACTAGATTGATAAATGAGTGATTAAAATAATTAAAGAATAAGATGAGGTTTAGACAGCCTGATCATGGAGATGAGCCCAAACCGATTGTCAGAATGTGCTCATTTCAAATATAAAAAATCATGTTGCCAATACAGCATTGAGAACTTGTTGCTCTAACTCGGTAAAAGCGTAATCTTTTTTACGTGGTCGTGGTAAATCCACTTTAAATTGTTTAGCGATATGCCCTTTATCGAGCAAAATAATGCGATCGGCCAGTTGTACTGCTTCACTGACATCATGGGTCACCAAAATGGCGGTAAAGCCTTGCTCATGCCAGAGTTTCTCAATCAGGCTCTGCATGTCTAAACGGGTTAACGCATCCAGTGCACCGAGTGGCTCATCTAACAGCAAGATGCGAGGTTTATGTGACAATGCGCGTGCAAGCGCGGTACGCTGACGTTGACCACCGGAAAGTTGTGAAGGCCACAATCTGGCTTTCTCTTTCAATCCGACTTTTTCTAACAGGGCAGAGGCATTGCCTTGATGTTCTTTGGCTAAACCCAATTGTACATTTTGTTCAATGCTACGCCACGGCAAAAGTCGCGGATCCTGGAACATGACACGAATGTCATCACTGGTAATGCCTTCGCGAATATGTCGTGCCGATTTAAACTTGATTTCACCATAGCTCGGTTGTTCTAAATCCGCTATCAGACGTAGCAGGGTACTTTTACCACATCCGCTACGACCAACAATTGCAAGGAATTCAGCGGGTTGAATATGCAGGTCTAAATCTTCTAGAACCGTAACATCACCATAGAATTTATGCAGTTGCTCAATCAGAATTTCTGCACCGACCACCGCTGCTGGATTGATGTCTGCAGTGGCTGGCTGTTCTGGTGCAGTTGGATCCTCAGCTACATGTCGCCCTATACTTAAATCAGTCATGACTTATTCCTTATTTTTGATATCCGGCATGCCAACGCAGCAAGTATTTTTCCAAGCCTACTGCCAATACATCTGCCAATTTTCCAAGCAGGGCGTAGAGTAAAATACCCACTAACACGACATCAGTTTGTAAAAACTCACGTGCATTCATGGTCATGTAGCCAATGCCTGATTGTGCGGAAATGGTTTCTGCAACGATGAGCAGCACCCAAACCAAACCCAATGCAAAGCGTAAACCGACCAGAATCGAAGGCATTGCACCCGGTAAAATAATTTCTTTATACAGCTGCCAGCGGGTTAAACCGTAACTTTTACCCATCTCAATGAGTTGGGGGTCAACCGAGCGAATCCCATGATAGGTATTGATATAAATTGGAAAGAATACGCCAACAGCGACTAAAAACAGCTTGGCAGATTCATCAATCCCGAACCATAAAATCACCAAAGGAATTAAAGCCAAAGCTGGAATGTTACGGATCATCTGTAAAGTGGTATCCAGCAGGGTGGATGCCATTTTCGAAGAACCATTCAGCAGACCGAGTAATAAACCTAAGCCACCACCGACCAATAAACCAAGCAGGGCACGTCCGGCACTGATCTGAACATGTTGCCAAAGCTCGCCACTGATCAACAGATTCCAGAATGCAGTCACCACCGCACTCGGTGCCGGCAAAATACGGCTTTCCAAAAGCCCGCTACCAGATGCAATTTGCCAAATCGCGATCAGTGCGATCGGGAACAACCAGGGCAGCAGATGCTGCCCGAATTGTGTTCCACGTGAAACCTTGGTTTTGGCCAAGCTTTCAGCAGAAATGCTTTTACTCATTAAGCCGGCTCCTGAGTTTTCACTTCTTTTTTCGTCTCATCTGGCACATAGTTATTTGCCACGATTTCACCAAAAGGACCGGTCAAATTTGGTTGCGCCAGTTTTTGACGGACTTCTAATGGAAGCAGTGGGAACACCAGTTCGGCAAAACGAATGGATTCTTCAAGATGTGGATAGCCTGAGAAAATAAAGGTATCAATACCCAAATCAGCATATTCCTGAATGCGGTCAGCCACGGTTTGTGGATCACCGACCAATGCTGTACCTGCGCCACCACGAACAAGACCGACACCTGCCCAAAGGTTTGGAGAGACTTCAAGTTTGCTACGATCGCCATTATGCAGTTCAGCCATGCGACGTTGACCCACCGAATCCATTTGTTTGAATTTCTTTTGTGCCGCTTGAATGGTGGCATCATCCACATATTGAATCAGTTCTTCAGCAGCAGCCCATGCCTGTTCATTGGTTTCACGTACAATCACGTGTAAACGGATACCGTAATTTAAACGACGACCTTTAGCTACAGCTTTGGCTCTGACATTTTCAATTTTTTCTTTCACTGCTGCGGGTGGCTCGCCCCAAGTCAGGTAAGTGTCGACTTGGTCAGTTGCTAAATCTACTGCTGCATCTGAAGAACCACCAAACCAAAGAGGCGGATATGGTTTTTGCACGGGTGGATAAAGCAGTTTGGCATCTTCTACTTGTAAGCGGTCGCCGTGGAAAGTAAATGATTCACCTGTGTGTGAACGTTTTAAAATTTCACGCCAAATTTTGGTGTATTCCGCTGCTGTTTGATAACGTGTGGCATGATTTTCATAGACACCATCACCTTTCAGCTCTTGTTCATCACCACCGGTGACCAGGTTAAGCAATACACGGCCATTCGATAAACGATCAAAAGTTGCAGCCATACGCGCAGCCAGTGCAGGAGTCGTAACCCCTGGACGTAATGCCACCAGAAATTTCAGGTTTTTGGTCGCATCAATCAGGCTGGCTGCTGTGATCCATGGATCTTCACATGAACGACCGGTTGGAATCAGTACACCTTCATAACCTAAGTTATCTACGGCTACGGCAATCTGTTTCATATAAGCATGATCGACCTGACGCGCGCCTTTGCTTGTGCCTAAATAACGACTGTCACCATGCGTAGGAATAAACCAGAAAATTTTCATTGCTTTGATCCTTAGATTATTTGCCTGCCCAAACGGCTTGCTGAATGTGGATAGATTTCGGAATGATCTTGAGTTCGCTAAAACGGTTCGCGAGTTCTTGCTGATCTGCGATCACTTTTCGAGTGAGTGGCGCAGCACTTGATGGATTAGGACGACGCTGGATAAAGGTCTGGCTGACATTTGGTTTTAATCCAGTGCTTTGGGCAAATAGGGTTGCCGTTGCAGCCTTGTTGCTTTGCACCCATTTATCCGCAAGGTTAATTTTCTGGATAATGCCTTTAAGGGCTTTGGGGTGTGTTTTGACCAAATTGTCAGAGGCTAAATAAAACGTGTAATTCGGGCTCAAGCCTTTACCTGAAGCTAGGACTTTGGCTTTATCTTCTGTTTGGGCAGCCGCATAGTACGGATCCCAAATGGCCCAGGCATCAATGGCACCTTTCTGGAAAGCGGCACGTGCATCGGCAGGGCTTAACCAGACCGGCTGAATATCCGTCCATTTCAAGCCCGCTTTGCGTACTGCCTGCACCAATAAATAATGTGAGCTTGAACCGCGGTGAACCCCAACGCGTTTACCTTTCAACTGGCTGAGCTGGGTAATTTTGGAAGTGCCTGGTACCAAAATGGCAGAAGCCAAAGGTTTTGCAGTTTCATAAGCAAAATAATGCAATGGCTTGTTGCCGGCCTGAGCGTAAACGGGCGGTGTATCACCTGTGGCACCGATATCAATCGAACCGACAGCCAGTGCTTCTAAAATTTGCGGACCGCCCGGAAATTCATTCCATGAAATTTTTGCGTTTGGAAATTCCTGTTCAAACAGCTTTTGTTGTTTGGCAATCACCAGATTCACAGAAGCTTTTTGATAGCCCACACGCAGTTGTTTGACTGAAGGGTCCACAGCCCAAGCAGCACTCGAACCCAACATCGCGCAAGCAATCAGCATCGCATTCATGCCATGACTGGATGTTTTGAACCAGGTAATTGCTTTGTTATCTTGCTGATGTTGAGTCATAGTCGAGTCCTCTATTGTTCTGTCATTACTTCGCTAAAATTGCGGATTGAATATTGATTTTGTTCGGAATAAGTTTCTGGTTATAGAATGCGTCGGCAACATATTGCTGCTTTTTAACCACGTCATTTGAAATCGGTTGCACGCCAAAGCCCATGCGGGAAATGGATGTTTTCAGGATATCGTTAGAGAGTCCTGTTGGTTTTTCCAAAAGTTTAGTTGCTTCGTCTTGATGCTGTGACACCCACTGTGTAGTCGTGTTTAATTCATTGACGACTGCTTTCAGTACATCTGGATGTTGTTCGGCAAATTTACGGTCTGCCAAATAGAACTGATGATTGCTGACCAAGTTTTCACCTGTCGCAATGACACGAGCACCAATCTGCTTTTCAGCAGCAGCAAAGAACGGATCCCAAATCACCCAGGCATCCACTGCGCCTTTTTCAAATGCCGCACGTGCATCAGAAGGCGGTAAATACACCACTTGGATGTCATCCAGTTTCAGATTATTGGCTTCTAATAATTTAAGTAATAAGTAATGCACGTTTGAGCCTTTATTCAGGGCAATCCGTTTACCTTTTAAATCCTGGATGCTTTGAATGGCTGAATCTTTTTGCACAATTAACGCTTCAGCTTTAGGCGCTTCCGGTTGGTTGGCGATATAAACCAGATTCGAATTGGCTGCCTGCGCGAAAATAGGCGGCGCTTCACCGGCTTCACCCAAGGAAACACTGCCGACATTTAGGCCTTCAAGCAATTGTGGACCGGCAGGGAATTCGACCCATTTCACATTGATGCCTTGGTCTTTCAACGCTGTTTCTAAAGTGCCGCGTTCTTTAATAATGGGTAACAAGCCATATTTTTGGAAACCGATATTTAAAGTGACCGTTTCAGCTTGTTTTTTATCACAACCTGACATCATCATTGCGCCAGCAACTACTGAAGAAAGGACCAGTGATTTCGCCCAGAATTTTGCTTGAATGGCGCTCATGAATGTGTGCTCCGCAACAATGAAGTGTTGAATAGTGAACACATAAGCTAAAGCTTTATCTTTTTCGAAAAAAATAAAAAAATAGGAATTCTTAATGAGGAAAAAAGATAAATAAAAAAAAGAAAAACTTAGGTGAAAATGTGATTTATAAGAAAAATAAAATAGGCTGTCTTAATGGTTTAAGTTATTGATATTAATTTAATTTAATTTTAAATTTCATGCTGTTATAAGGTTATGCAAAAACTGCATAAGCAAATTGTCACAAAATTCGCAAAAGCATAGATAAAGATATAAAAAATAAAGATATAACCGGCATAAAAAAAGCCACTTTAAAGTGACTTTTTGAACACCAATGAGTTACGTTGGTAGTTATATAAGGCTTGACGTGCATTCGGCAGATCATCGACACTCGCGGGTTCAAAGCCATGCTCGACAAACCAGTGCGCGGTACGTGTGGTCAGTACAAACAGTTGTTGAATGCCCATTTTTTTTGCCTTGTCTTCCAGATAATGCAAAATCTGGCTACCACGATTTGACTTGCGATAGGTTGGATCTACCGCGACACAAGCAATCTCCGCCGATTTAATTTCATGGGCTGAAGTTGGAATCGGGTAAAGTGCGGCACAGGCTAAAATCATGCCATCGCGTTCAATCACCGAAAATTGCTCAATTTCACTTTCTAATCGTTCACGTGAGCGATAGACCAGAATGCCTTCAGCCTCGAGCGGGCGCAGTAAATTCATTAAGCCACCGACATCCTGAATATTCGCAGTACGCACTTCTTCATAATGTGCATCGGTCATCATGGTGCCTGCACCGTCACGGGTGAACAGTTCTTCGAGCAATGCGCCATCATAGGTATAAGAAATCAGATGCACACGACGCACACCTTGCAGTGAGGCATTTTTGGCACCGCGTAATTGCAGCGCAATATCTGGGTTGGAGTCCTGATATTGCAAAATGTGCTGATCGAGCTGATGCGGCGGAATTTCACGTTGCAATTGCCCGAATTCATTCACTAGGCCTTGTTGTTTACCCAAGAAAATCAACTTGTCCGCTTTGAGTAAAATAGCGGTATTGGTGGCAACTTCTTCCGCGACCAGATTAAACACTTCACCTGTGTTGGAATAACCGGTTGGGCCAAGCAATACGATATTATGGTTTTTAAGATGGCGTTGAATGGCATCGGTATCTACGGTGCGTAATTCACCGGTGAGCTGGAAATCCACACCATCACGAATGCCATAAGGTTTTGCAGTGACAAAATTGCCTGAAATGACATCAATACGTGCACCGTACATCGGTGAGTTGGCCAGACCCATCGAAAGCAGCGCTTCGATTTGCAAACGGATAGAACCCACGGCATTCATCACGCAGCTTAAAGATTCACGTGTGGTAATACGACGATGATTATGAAATGGCGTTTGAATGCCACTGGCTTTTAAGTTCTGATTGATCTGCGAACGTGCGCCATGCACCAGAATCAGACGAATGCCTAAAGAATGCAGTAGGGCAATGTCATGAATAATATGTTGGAAATTTTCATGTTGAACCGCTTCACCATCAAACATAATCACAAAGGTTTTATTGCGGTGAGCATTGATATAAGGCGCAGAATGTCGAAACCAATGCACATATTGCAAAGTTGTGCTTTGTGATGTTTCAGATGAATTCGTTTGCATACCTATCTCAAAATTAAAAAATTTCCTTCTGTGATTCTAATCAAAAAATGATTGAGGGGAAGCTTAAAAATAAAAAAACACCTGAAGCGGATTCAGGTGTTTTTTTAGGGAAGAGGAAACTTAAACCAGTTTTAGTTGATAATGCGGACAATACGGTCGGTACGTTCATTGACCAATACATAGTCGCCGTTGACTTTATACCACTGTTGATAACGGTTGGTATCCGGTAAGCGGCGTGCGTCACGGTCGCTGACTTTATAGCTGGATGAGCTAAATACACGCGGGAAGTTTTGGCCTGCACGCCAATCACGGCTTGGGTCTACACGTTTATTGTCATAACGGTTGTGGTCATAACGGTTATTATTGTCCCAACGTTTGTCCTGATGCGATGGTGCATGGTTATAACGTTGATGATCATCATAACGATGATCCGGTGCTGCCATTGCTGAAGTCGCCATCAATGCAGATAAAGAAAGCGCAATTGTAGTTAGAATTTTTTTCATATCTTTCACCTAATTTTCAGAGAGAACAGTTATTTCGTTGAAACTAAATTAACTAAAAAGTAGAGATAAAAAATGAGAGCTTTATAGTTGAATTGTGAAATTCATGGAGAAAAAAAGAAGATTGTAAAATATTGAAAAACTTGCAGTTAAGGACTTGTTGTTAAAATGAACGATGGATGCAAAATAAAAAAAGCTCAAACTGGAGTTTGAGCTTGGAGAATTTAAAGCTGAGTTTAGAAACCTTGAATACGCACAATATTATTACTGTTAGTATCCACTAAAATGTAGTCGTTATTGATTTTGTACCACTGCTGGTTACGAGAGGGTTTTGGCAAGTCATGGCTTTTGTAATCGACTTTATAACCATTACCCCGATAATGCTGCGGCATGACATAACCGGTTTGCCATTTATGCTGCTGTAAACGTTTTACCCCGCGTTCTTCACGGAAACGGCGTTTATCTTGCATACGATCATCGTCATCATCCTGGCCACGAAAATCTCGACCATTATTCGACTGCTGATAACGGGGTTGATCCCACCCACGATTGTTATCGTGTTTCTCATGAGGTGCAGCAGTGGTTACACTGTTTGCCATCAATGCACTGAAAGAGATTGCCAAAATTGTCAAAATCTTTTTCATGTTGAACCCTCATAGAAAATTTATTAATTTCAATAATGCTAATGTACGAAAAAATTGCAGAGAAACTGTGAAGATAAATCACTCATTTCTTAAAAAATGCAGAGATAATAAGGATATTATGCAGAAATATCTCACGATTTAAAAATCTTCATAAATTTTATGTCGATATTAAATACCAGAAAAACAGCGCACTGATGAAAACTTTGTATCAAATTTTTGATCTCGCTTTTATTTATTCAAAATTGTTCTGCCTAAAGGCTTGAACAGCCCTATGGCGACTGTTCAATAAAATTGCTTTAGTTCCATTGCTCCGCCAGGTCTTGAAGTGAACTGACAGCTTCTGCAATTGCTTCAGCTTGTCCTGCATCATCCAGACCTGTAATCAATGTATTTGAAAGCTGTAAGTTTTTAATACAACGAATCGTTTCAATTTTACGTTTTTGATCAGCCATAACCTGTTTCTCATATCGGGTATTTTTCAATAAGAGTGAGCATAGGCTTATTTTATTGATTTGGAAAAACGAATATTATTGTAAGAGTGATTTGAAAATACGATTTATAGTTTTTTGTTATCTGAAAATTCTCTCTTTAAAGGGATACGATAAAATAAAAAGGGAGCATGAACTCCACTGCTGTCCCATAGTTTGATTTAAATAAAAAAACCTGAGTCCGAACAGTTAAAATATGAGTGCAAACAAACACTTTAACGACCAGGATTCAGGTTTTGTCACATCAGAATACCGTATTTCA
>NZ_JABERK010000068.1:0-18619 GCF_013004315.1 Acinetobacter sp. ANC 5378 | reverse complement strand
CAGACGTGCACAGAAAACAGCAATTCAACAACGAAATCTGAATCCTGTGCTTGACTTGGAAATGTCCATATAGGACATTTCTATTTGGTTATTAGGTAGGACATTTCTACTTGGGAATAACAGCTTTTATTATTCATTTAAAATCATTTATTTAACTATGATTAAAGAGCCTAATCTGCAAAGATCGGGCTTTTTAAATGATATATAATGTTCCCTGCTTAAGATTTGATGATTTTTACAATTTTAATCAGTCAAACTCTACAAGCACTCACCTACATGTTGCTATATTTTTTGTTGTTAGAGCCAACTCAAATAATACTTCTAGATTAAAATCATAGTTTACTTAGGCTATTTAAAAACTAGAATCATCTTATAATGAACTTAGTAAAACTTAATCTACCCAATGCACAATTGGAAATTCATGTTTTTCATGTTGAAACTCAACACTCTGCCAAATATCCAGCATTGGAATTTTGACATCAGTTGCGAGAGGTAATTTCTTCGGATTAAATTGCATATGAGACAAGTCTTCTCCCCACGCAATCAGATCCACATCCAAAGAAATTTGATGCGATGGACGTACACGGCCGGAATCATCTTCCATTTTTTTAAGGATGGAAGTCATTTCTTCGACGCTCATTTTACTTTTGAGCAAACACGCCGCATTCCAATAATCTGCACCAACACCATCACGACATGGAATTAAATAAATTTCAGAGAATTGAACCTGTCCAATTTCAGCAATCTGGGCAAATGCCTGCTTAAAATGGTGTTCAGGATGACAATTACTCGCCAGAGCTAAGGCGAATATCGTTTCGGTGGCGTTCAAGACGAATTCCTACAGAATTTGCTTGCGCGATAATGGCAGGCTTACGGATCGTAATCATAATCGATTCAACCGCAGGAAAGGTAGTAAAAAGCGCATTTAGAACAAGCTTTGCTGCATGTTCAATCAATTTTGGCTGTGCTTTTTGAATAACAGTGGCAGAAATTTCGCAAATTTCCGCATAATTCAGCGTATGTTCCAGTTCATCAGAATTAGAAGCCTGTTCCAAACTGGTCTGGATGGTCATATCAAGCATTAAAGGCTGAATGATTTGACGTTCCCAATTGAAACATCCCACCACTGTTTCGACCTTCAAACCTTCAATGATAATTGCATCCATGTTTTTACCCTTTACTGACTTTGATTTTTGAATCTCCTTAACATTCTTTTAAAAAAAGAAAAGTCCCTCTTTTATAAAGAGGGATTTTAAGGAGATTTTCAAACTAATAACTTAGTTTTTTAACAACACATTCGGATCAAGAGTTTGCACCATTTGCAGTCTTTGGTCTGCATAAATATCGGTATACGGTGCAAGAATGCGCATAAAGCGATCGAAATACAGCATTTGTTTAAACAGCAAGGCAAAATCGCGTGGGAAGCGAATACCATGACGCTCACCTACGCCAACCATATCCATCATGATGTCATTTAAATCTGCTGGATTTGAAGTGAGTAATTCTTGTGGATCGGCAAGTAATACCCCACTAAATAGACGTTCCAAATCCGCTGCCAGAACTTGAGTATCAATTTTCTTGTCAGTCATGCCCATTTTCAGCATGTTTTCTGCCATCAAGTTGTAATTGGTTTTTTGCAGTGCATCCATAAATGCGATACAGGCTGTCCACACTTCAGGATTAAGCTGACCGACAATACCAAAATCGATAAAACCGACACGACCATCTTCAAGCAGCATCAGATTACCTGCATGCAAATCGGCATGGAAACTGTTACACATCATCAAGCTACCGAACCAGGTATTCATGGCAGTAATCAGTACTTGTGATGGATCTTTAGATACTTTTTTTACTACATCAAAATCAGTCAAAGGCACACCATACAGGCGCTGCATGGTCAGTACACGACGGGTTGAATATTGATGATAAACTTTGGGGGCTGTGGCTCTTGAGTTTTGAGTCACATTCAGATAATTGACAAAATCATCCAGATTTTGCGCTTCTTCAATAAAATCGACTTCACGCACCATTCGGGTCTTAATTTCATCAACAATATCGGCAAGTGATGCAAACTTTACTTTCGGTACGGCTTTTTCTAAAACTTTGGTTGCCCAATGCAATACATTTAAGTCGGTATATAGAATAGTTTCTACACCTGGCTTTTGCACTTTAATCACCACATCTTCACCCGTTACAAGTCTAGCTGCGTGAACTTGTGCAATAGATGCTGAAGCTAAAGGCTTTTCGTCAATCGAGGCAAAGATTTCATCTAAATTTCTACCTGCAAATTCAGAGGCCAAAACCCCTTGCACATAGCTAAATGGCAGAGATGGTGTTTGATCTAAACAGCCCTGAAATTCCTCAACATATTCACGTGGGAATAAAGACGGTGTACTGGCAATAAACTGCCCAAGTTTAATATAGGTTGAACCGAGCGATTCAAAAGTTTCACGCATCAATTTTGCGTTACTTGGTTTTTCTGTGGCGTATTTAATGCCGGCTTTTGCTGCAATGACAGCTGTTTCCCCCACACGGGCAACTGAACGCAGGCCATCTAACCAGATATTGTTTTTCATAATGTCAGCTTAGAATTAAATTGTAGTGAGTGTAGCAAAAAAATATTGCTTTGCAGGTCTATCTTGCCTGACAGATTGGACAATCAGTATCTTTTTCGAAAGCAAGTAAACGTTGCTTCATGCTTAAACCATCCCAGAGCATCAGTTTTTGCTTCAGTGGTGTTTTGCCTAGTCCCAAATAAAGTAAAGCATGATGGGCCTGCAAGCTGGCCATAACATTCGGGGTCGTGGCTAATACCCCTGAATCTGCACAGCGCAGGTTTTCATTGGCATGCTGTTCTTTGGGAAATAGACATTCATAACAGGCAGACTCGCCTTCCACCATAAACAGTTGTCCCTGAAAACCAATTGCGGAAGCACTGATTAAAGGCACACCAAATTGCTGGCAGGTCTGATTGACGAGGTAACGTGTAGTGAAATTATCACAGCCATCCAAGATTAAATCTTGAGTTGAAATGAGTTGTGCTGCATTGCTTTCATCCAGTTTTACCGTTTGAGATTCAACACGGATATGCGGATTAATTTGTTTTAGACGTTTAGCCAGTATTTCGGATTTATAGAAACCAATATTTTCTTCCACATAGGCTATTTGTCGTTGTAGATTACTCATTTCAATGGTATCGGCATCGATTAAGGTAATTTGCCCCACACCTGCACGAGCTAGAAGTTCTGCGGTTGCACAACCGATTCCACCGCAACCGACAATCAGAACATTGGCAAGTTTCAGTTTTTCCTGTGCTTCAATGTCCCAGCCATCAAGAAGAATTTGCCGGCTATACAGATGCATTTCTGCGTCACTTAACTCTAGATCCATATCTACATCGGTCACTTGGCAATCCCTGTCGACTAATATTATTCATTTAAGTTCAGGATGAATTATAGTTCAAAATGATGATTAAAGAGGGCTAAATAAAAAAAGCACCCTTTCGGGTGCAAGAGCATGGAACTTTTAAAACTAGAATTGGTTTAACTGACTTTTTGAATTCCCTGTATTTTGGCAATTTCCTGTTGCTTGAGTAAATTGCGTTGAATTTTGCCACTAGAGGTTTTAGGTAAACCTTCTACAAATTCAATCTCCTTCGGATAAGCATGCTTCGATAAACGCGAACGCACATATTCCTGAAGCTTACGACTTAATTCATCTGAAGCTGAAAATTTCGGTTTAAGGACTACAAAAGCTTTGACCACTTCGGTACGTTCTGGATCTGGCTTACCAATGACTGCAGATTCCAAAACTTCTTCACATTCCAGTAAAGTGCTTTCAACATCGAAAGGGCCCACACGATAACCTGACGTTGTAATGACATCGTCAGCACGACCAATGAAATCCACCCCGCCAAATTCATTTAATTTAACGGTATCACCGGTTAAATAATAATGACCAACAAAGGATTTAAGGTTATGTCCGTCATAACCTTTAAACCAGGCCAATGGTGATTGTGAATTATCAATCGCCAGTGTTCCAATACCGCCTTTTTCGACTTCCTGATGATCTTTATTCAATACTGCAAAGCGATGTCCCGGAATGGCATAACCCGCTGAACCGACTTTCTTTTCATGTTCCAATGCATGATGATTGGCAATCACCATCCCCAGTTCAGTCTGTCCATATTGATCATAAATATTCACATTTAAATCATGGTTAAACCAGTGAATCACTTCCGGGGTTAAAGGCTCACCTGCACTACTCACCACACGTAAATGTTCTTTAATTGAGGGATCAAATTTTTCCTTGAATCCAAAAAACATCCGGAAAGCGGTTGGTGAACCGGTTAAATTACTGACTTTATATTTTTGAATCACTTGCACGGCATTATCTACACTAAACGCACGTTCATCCATAATAATGCTATGCCCCAAGCTTAAAGGTCCGGTAATACCGTAGTACAAACCATATGCCCAACCTGGATCCGCCAGATTCCAGAAAGAATCTTGTTCACGCAAATCCACGGCATAGGTCATATAACCTTTAAATGCCAGCACCGCTTTTAAAGGAACAGGAACTGATTTGGCCAAACCTGTAGTACCTGAAGTAAACATCATCAGGAAATCATCTTCAAAAGTTTGCATCACTGGTTCAAAAGTTGAAGATTGCTTGGTCAGTTCTGTCCAAAAATCATCATCTTGATGACTTAATGTATTACTTTGATGTACCGTTAAAATATGCGGTACAGCCACACCATTCAGTTTTAGACGCTGTTCGTCATTGGTCACAATCAATTTTGTTTTAGCGGTATTGATACGATGTTCAATGGCTTTTGACTCAAATGCAGTAAACAAGGGCTGATAAATTGCACCCATGCGCCAGGTGGCTAGAATTGTAATCAGTAATTCAGGTGTACGCGGTAATAATCCGGCAATGCAATCACCTGCTTTTAAGCCAATTGACGTAAAATAATTTGCCAATTTTCCAGATGCTTCCGCCAACTGTTCGAATGTCCACTCTGCGGAATCGCCATTTTTTCCTTCCCAGATTAGGGCAGTTTTATTTGAACCAAGATAACGCTCGCAACATTCAACATAGGCATTGACTGACCCAGCTGTACCCACCAGTTGTTCTGCAAGAAAATTATCAAAATTAAATTCTTGATATGCCTGTTCTAATGTCTTCATGACCACAACCTCTCATCCATTCTTTTATTAAACAAAGCTCCTGCTTTGTTGATCCATTTTGCTTATTGTTCTCATTCTAAAAATGCCAAAACACATTCAGCATTTTTAATCTTCTAGCTTCACTATTCACCTAGATAAACATGCTTAATGTCATCCTGCAATTTCCGAATCCATCAAAAAATGTGCAGGATTTGAGCACCCACTAAAGTCTGAAATTTAACCACAGTTAAATCGCTATTTAGATTTTAGTGACTTCACGTGCAATGACTAAACGCTGAATGTCCGAAGCCCCTTCATAAATCTGGCTGACCCGTACATCACGGTAAATTCGCTCTACTGGAAAATCAGACACATAGCCATAACCGCCATGAATTTGAATCGCATCTGAACATACCCGTTCCGCCATGGTGGACGCAAACAATTTCGCCATTGAAGCTTCTTTCAAACATGGCAGCCCTGCATCTTTTAAAGTGGCAGCATGGAAAATCAGTTGTCGTGCCGCTTCAATCTGCGTGGCCATATCCGCCAGACGGAATGCCACGGCTTGATGTTGTACAATCTCTACCCCAAAAGCTTTACGTTCATTGGCATATTCCACAGCAGCATCAAGTGCAGCACGTGCCATGCCGACAGATTGCGCGGCAATCCCTATTCGCCCAGACTCCAGATTAGACAAAGCGATTTTGTAGCCTTCGCCTTCTTTGCCTAATAGGTTTTCGGCAGGAATACGACAATTTTCAAAAATGATGGTTGCAGTATCTGAACAGTGTTGTCCCATCTTTTCTTCAAGACGCGAAACGATATAACCTTCTGTGTCTGTAGGAACGAGGAAACAGGAAATGCCTTTTTTCCCTGCAGCTTTATCCGTCACCGCAAAGACAATCGCCACTTGTGCATACTTGCCTGTGGTAATGAATTGTTTGATGCCATTGAGTACCCAAAAATCACCATCACGTTCTGCCTTGCATTCAAGTGCACCTGCATCTGAACCGGCTTGAGGTTCTGTTAAGCAAAAACATCCCAACCATTCACCTGTCGCCAGTTTGGTTAGATATTTTTGTTTTTGTTCTTCTGTACCGTAGCGTTGGGTAATTCCACAAGGTAGCGAGTTTTGCACGCTGACAATCGTTGAAATCGCCCCATCACCGGCAGCAATTTCCTCTAAAGCAACCACAAGTGAAATATAGTCTAAGCCCGCACCGCCCCATTGTTCGGACACTGTCATGCCTAAGGCACCAAGTTCACCCAGTTCTTTTAATTCTTGTGCGGGAAATTTCGCGGTTTTATCGCGTTCTGCGGCAGTGGGTTTCAGCTTGTTTTGCGAATAATTGCGCAACATATCCTGAACCATCTTTTGTTCATCATTTAAAATCATTGAGCTTCCCTTTCTATATCTATTTTATTCATTTCAAACTTTTTAAAAGTGACTGTATCTGGAGTACATGACGGCGACATGGATGTCACTTGCAAAACTGAGATACAAGGACGTATCTTCAGTTTCACAAAGGATTTTTGTTTCTTTTGATCCTTCAAAAGAAAATGAATGCTTCCGCAGAGCCTTTAAACTCGACAAGTAATTTACAGCTGTATAGAGCTTTATTATTAAAAAAATCTAGCTTACTTAGGCTGCATACGAATCGCGCCATCCAGCCGAATCACTTCCCCATTCAAATAAGCATTTTCAAAAATATGTCCGACCAAATGCGCAAACTCTTCCGGTTTGGCTAAACGTGGTGGAAACGGCACCATCTGTCCCAAAGCATCCTGTACATTTTGCGGCATACCTTTCAACATTGGCGTTTCCATAATGCCTGGTGCAATGGTCATTACACGAATCGCTTCACGTGCAAGCTCACGTGCCAAAGGTAAAGTCATGGCAACCACGGCACCTTTCGATGCTGCATAAGCAGATTGACCAATCTGACCATCAAATGCAGCAACTGAAGCTGTATTTACGATGACACCGCGCTCTTCTTCACCTGCTTTTAATTCATATTTTGCTATCAAATTTGCAGCAAAACGAATCATGTTGAATGTACCGCTGACATTAATATTCAAAACTTTTTGGAACATGACAAAATCATGCATGCCCTCACGTCCAAGTACTTTGGCAGATGGAGCGATTCCAGCACAATTGACCAAACCATTTAATTGACCATACTCTTTTTCAAGATTGTCAAAAAATACTTTTACTGCGTGCTCATCAGTCACATCCAGTTTTACGAAGACTGAGTGCTCACCTAAACGCTGTTGCATTTCCAAACCAAGCTCTTGATTCATATCGACCATAATGACTTTTGCACCTTGACCGACCAAATACGTTGCAGTTGCTGCACCTAAACCTGATGCACCACCTGTCACAACAAACACTTTTCCTTGAATTTTCATTTTATATTCCTGCCAATTCTTTGTATGAACACTCGACTTAAGATGCAGAGTAAATGCAGTTAAGCTAGAGTACAATTTCCAAATAATGCATCCTAAATGATGGATTCGGACAATCCAATCTATCGCACAAATGAACTGAACATGGACATCAGTACATGAATGAACAAGAGTTAAACGACAGCAAAGGAACCATCTCAATCAGTCTTGTCCATGAGGCACTACTGTCTGCCGACCATCAAGGATTGAATACACAGAATATCCTACTCAAATCAGGTATTCCTGTTGAGTTAATGCAATCCAGTAAAGCACGTGTTTCAGTGTCACAATATGCTCAGCTTTGGATTGAACTGGCTGATGCCATGAACGACGAGTTTTTTGGCATGGATAGCCATCCGATGCGTCGTGGCAGTTTTAAACTGTTATCACAATCCGTCATGCATGCCGAAACACTGGAAAAAGCAGTTCAACATATTTTGCAGTTTTTAAATCTTGTTCTGGATGATTTTGTGAGCCAATTATTTGTTCAGGAAAACTACGCTTATATCGTGATTTACGAGCAAAAGCAGACCAAAAGAATGTTCAGCTATGCCACCTATTTAATGCTGATTCATGGCTTGATGTGCTGGTTAAGCGGGCAAAGAATTTTACTCAAGCAGATTCAACTCAAATGCGATTCTCCGCTGGATGATCAGGACTATAAAGTCCGGTTTTGTGAAAACATTCAATACAATAGCAATGAAAACTACATTCAGTTCGATGCCAATTATTTAAACATTCAGATCAAGCAAGATATGCAATCATGGTATCGGTTCATTCAGCAAACTCCACACAATCTATTGGTACGCTTTAAAAATCCGAATGCCATTAGCTCTCAAATACGTAAACACTTAATGAACGTTCCACCTGCTGAATGGTTAGAGCTGAATGAAATTGCACAACGTTTAAATATGTCCGATGCCACCATTCAAAGACGCTTAAAAAGTGAAGGCGTTAGTTATCAACAATTAAAAAATGATATCCGGCGTGATACTGCTATTGAATTTCTCACCAAAACAGACAAAACCCTACAAGACATTAGTGATGAATTAAGCTTTCATGACCCAAGTGCATTTCACCGTGCTTTCAAGAAATGGACAGGTGTCAGTCCGGGGGCTTATCGTCAACATAAAGAGCAGTAAGTGACTTGTATTTACATAGCTTAAAATCATTATTTAATAATTTTTAAAGTTTTCATTGGCTTAAAAAATCGACCCACCATTCATCGAAAGATATTTGCATAAAGCTCCAAAATAGGTTATTTTTCACTCAATTTAAAAGCATAGTTTTATGCTTAACCTGCTGTTCTCCTCCTCGTGGAATCACCTTAAATTAAAGGTTCTGACATGCTTAAGATGATTGATGTACTAGAGCAAAGTTTAGTGCAAAATTTTACTCATTCTCTCAACACTCACACTTCTCAATTTGATGAGCTATTGAATCAAGGTATTTTAAATGCTTCTGATTCTGCCCTTCAAAAATCTGTCATCAGCTTTTTTAATCGTGCAGATGCCATTGAAACAGCTCAGGCACTCGACATCAGCGCAGACCGTATTCAAGCTTTACAAACGGGAACAGCTTTAAAAGATGATCAATATCTTGCAGATACTGCAAAAATTGTGGCACTTTGTTTAGCACTCGAAACGAATATGCTGACACAATTAGAAATTTCTGATTGTTTACAAGATTTTCCGGTATAAATCTGAAGCAAATTAAAAAAAGCGACTCCAGTGAGTCGCTTTTTTTGGCTCAATTTGATAGATCTGAATACAGATCAACACAATATTTCTTTTTATTCATTCGCTTGAAACATGGCATTAACTACCAGCTCTATTTTTTGCTGAATCGGTAGCAGATCAATCACGGTATTTTTAGGCCACTCAAGGCATCAATCAATAACTCCCCAATGATTGCCCCACATATGAAGATAAAAAATATCGAGATATAGCACCCTTCGTTCAAATAATCTTTTATTGAAAATAGTCTTCTATTTAAATGTTGCATTGAGAGAGGAGCTATCGTCGGCATTTTCCCTTAACTAAAAGTATATTTAATGTAATGACAAAGTAATTTCCTTGTGTATCCAATATTTAAAATAAATACTATTTTAATTTTATTCATTCCAATGTATCTTTTTAATATAAAGCAGAAAAAGCTAAAAAATAAATTTTAATTTAATAAAATTCAGTCAGTTAAAATATAAAGTTCAACATATGCAAAATTAAGATAATTTTATAAAAATTACTGTTTTCTCTTTTACCATTAATGACTGGCAATATCAGCTCCCATACAGAATTCTACAATTTTATGGGGTTTATATGTACACTTTCGGTTTTAAAACTAAAATATTATTTACTGCACTTACACTCGGTTTGGGAAGTCAGTCGAGTTTCGCAGCCATCCCGGATACCCTCAAACTGGATTATGCTTACTACGCTCCTACCAGCCTGGTTGTTAAGGAACAAAAACTTTTAGAAAAAGCACTGCCTAAAACTCAAATTAAATGGGTCTTTAGCCAAGGCAGTAACCGTTCACTCGAATACTTAAATAGTGATAGCGTAGATTTTTCATCGACTGCAGGTTTAGCGGCAGCCCTTAGCCGCGCTAATGGGAGTCCGATTAAAACCGTTTATATTCAAAGTCAGCCTGAATGGACGGCGTTAATCGTTGCAAAAAATTCCCCGATTAAAAGCCTAAAAGATTTAAAAGGTAAGAAAATTGCAGCAACCAAAGGGACAGATCCTTTCCTGTTCACCTTACAGGCACTTGAAACTGCCGGCTTGAATAAAAAAGATGTACAACTTGTACACTTGCAACATCCAGATGGTAAAACCGCGCTTGAGCGTGGACAAGTCGATGCCTGGGCAGGTTTAGATCCTTTGATGGCTTCAGCCCAAGTACAATCTGGTGCAAAACTTCTCTATCGGAATGTCGGTTTTAACAGTTACAGCGTATTGAGTACCAAAGAGCAGTTTGCCAAACAAAATCCCAAAGCCATTGAAGCGGTGATTAAAGCCTATGAACAGGCACGTAAATGGGCCAAAGCCAATCCGGATAAACTGGCAGAATTGCTGGCGCGTGAATCCAAGTTGCCTATTGCCGTAGCCAAGCTTCAACTCAGCCGAACCAATTTTGAGCAAAATATACCGACTGCAAAACATATCAATGCCTTAAAAAAATCGGGAACAATTTTGACTGAAGAAGCTTTGGTTCGCCCGGGTATCAATGTCAGTCAAGTGATTGATCAACTCTTTGATGCAAAATATGCGCAGAAGGTTGTGAAGTAATCATGAGTTCGACTCTAACAACCAAGCAGGCGCAGATTAAACCTGAAGTTGAGAGCGCCACACCTCCTCGCTTGCTTAGATTCATAAGCAAGCTTAAAGGGCTAGTCATCCCTGCTTTTGCAATCATCCTTTGTGAAGTTTTAGTGCGTAACGGCTTTATAGCACCCTACTTGCTCCCAGCACCCAGTAGCTTATGGCAGTCTTTAGTAGAATTATCTACAGGCGATTTGTGGCTGCATATATGGACCAGTACTTGGCGGGTATTTTTAGGTTTCTTTATCGGCAGTGGTCTTGCGCTGGTTTCTGCCATTCTGGTCGGTTTAAACAAGCAAGCTGAAGAATTTTTAGAACCTTCTTTCTCAGCACTTAAATCGATTCCAAGTCTGGCCTGGATTCCACTTTTACTTTTATGGTTAGGCATTGATGAAACGTCTAAAATCACCTTGATTGCAATAGGTGCATTTTTTCCGACCTATACCAATACCGTTGCCGCCATTCAGGGTGTAGACCGCAAACTGATTGAAGTGGCACAAGTGTATCGTCTGAAATATTTTCAACAAATTAAAGAAATTATTTTACCTGCCGCTTCACCCGGTATTTTAACCGGTTTGCGCAACAGCTTAAGTCTGGCCTGGATGTTCATGATTGCAGCCGAACTGATAGCCGCAACCCAAGGGATCGGCTATTTACTCAGTGATGGACGGGAAACTTCTCGACCTGATATTGTCATTATTGCGATTATCTTATTGGCCATTTTAGGAAAAATAACCGATAGTTTAATGAAACTTGCTGAAAACTGGCTATTACGCTGGCGGGATGTAGTCAAAAAATAAAGCACTTTTAAGCGCTTTATTTTTAAATCGATTACTTTTCAGCTATCTTGAACAGCCAATCGTCACACGATTATTGCCACCGTAATCTTTGATGGTTTGAATATCTTTATAGCCATATTTTTTAAACAGTTGATACACTACACCAGCTTGATCATAACCATGCTCAAGTGCAATCCAGCCATTGGCGGTTAACCACTTTTTACCGTTTTGAATAATAAATTCAATATCAGCCAGCCCATTATTGCCTGCAACCAAAGCACGACGAGGCTCTGCCGCCAAACCCTTAATGTGTTTATCCTGAGGATCGATATATGGCGGATTCGATACAATCACATCAAAGAACTGGTTTTTTTCTAACGCTTTAAACCAACTACCACATGAGAATTTCACATGATTCAAATCATGCTTATCCGCATTAAATTTTGCAATTTCTAAAGTTGGCGCATAAATATCTGTTGCTGTTACTTCCCATTCAGGACGTTCACTGGCAAGTGATAAAGCAATTGCACCTGTGCCCGTACCCAAATCAACGATACGCGCATCTTCAGGCAAGTCCAAATGTAAAACCGATTCCACCAGAACTTCAGTATCTGGACGCGGCACTAAAGTGTCTTTGGTCACTTTTAAATCTAGCGTCCAAAATGGCTGTGAACCTGTCACATACGCTAAAGGCTCGCCATCTTCTATTCGGTTTAAACCATCAATATAAGCTTGTTCTTGCTCAGCTGTCAGTTGCTGATCCTTTTTCATGATCAAATCAAAAGAATCAATTTTGGTGATATGTTCGAGCAACCAAGCATTTTCTTGGCGTTCATAACTTTCTGCTTCACCACGTAAGGCCAAAGCCTGTGCAATATTCAATTAACCACCATTCTGTTGTGCAAGCATTGCTAACTGATCCGCCTGATATTCGCGGTGTAAACTGTCGAGCAATTCGGTTAAATCACCTTCCATCACGGCATCTAACTTATATAAGGTTAAGTTAATACGGTGGTCGGTCATACGTCCTTGCGGATAGTTATAGGTACGAATACGTTCTGAACGGTCACCAGAACCGACCAAGTCACGGCGCATTTCAGACGTTGCCGCATCGGCAGCCGCACGTTTGGCATTTTCCAAACGTGAAACCAGTAAAGCCATGGCTTTGGCTTTGTTTTTATGCTGTGAACGTTCATCCTGACATTCTACGACCGTACCCGTTGGAATATGGGTAATACGTACCGCAGAGTCAGTTTTGTTAATGTGCTGACCACCGGCACCCGATGCGCGGTAAGTATCAATACGCAGTTCAGATGGATTGATTTCAACCGAGGTATCGACATCCACTTCTGGAAGAATCGCAACGGTACATGCAGAAGTATGGACTCGACCTTGAGACTCAGTTGCAGGTACACGCTGTACACGGTGTGCGCCACTTTCAAATTTCAAGCGGCCATATACGCCTTCACCATTAATCAGGCAAATGACTTCTTTATAACCGCCATGCTCACCTTCATTTTCAGAAAGGATTTCGAGTTTCCAGCCCTGAGTTTCAGCGTACTTGCTATACATGCGATATAAATCGCCAGAGAAAATCGCTGCTTCATCACCACCGGTTCCGGCACGAATTTCCAGATAGGCCGAGTTGGCATCATTCGGATCTTTCGGAATCATCAGAATGTTTAAGTCAGATTCAAGCGCTTCGATTAAAGCTTTATTCTCTTTAATTTCTTCTTGTGCCATTTCCTTAAAGTCAGGATCAGACAACATGGCTTCAGCAGTTTCAATGTCTTTTTCAGCTTGGGTGTACTTTTTCCAAACTTCGGTGATTTCCGTTAAGTCATTATGTTCACGCGAAAGTTGACGAAAGCGTTTGTTGTCAGAAATGACTTCTATATCCGCAAGCAATGCGTTTAATTCTTCATGACGGTCAGAAAGTTGATCTAATCGTAAACGTAACGATTCTTTCATTTTGCAAAATATCTCAATACAAAGGCTATCTCCATGCCTTATATGACATAGATCAGCGCAAAAAAATTGTGCCTAGTGTAACGATTCTAAGGGTTAAATGACATAGATATTGTGGGGACAAAACCACATATAAAAAGGGATTTTTTTAAGATGGGATCCAAATCCGTTCTCGTTTCATTTATATTCCCCTTATAAATGTTTATTTTATGAGCGCTTTTCGACATTGTTAATATAACTTTACAAAGCAGACACTAAACACCACAACTCTGTTTGCTCGTCTCCACATTTCTCGAAAATCTTTTTGTTACATTTGCTGCATCGAAATAACTGACTGACAACGTCCGCTTTTTTGGACACGGAGTTAACTATGAAACTGAATGCATTATTATTAAGCGCAACTTTAGCTGCATCATCAATGATGGCAGTTAATGCTCATGCCGACAATTCAACTCGTATTGCTGCAACTTCTGCTTTAGGTAGTGTCGCGGGTACTGCCCTTGGTAAACAAATGGGTGGTAATACTGGTGCAATGATCGGTTCTGCAATTGGTGGTGCTGGTGGTGCTGCAGTTTCAGCAGATCGTCGTAATCGTACCGGTGCTGCAATTGGTGGCGGTCTAGGCGGTGTAGGCGGTTATGCAGTAGGTAAAAACATGGGTGGTACTACTGGCGGTTATATCGGTTCTGCATTAGGTGCTGCCGGTGGTTCAGTTTTAGGTAAAAAAGTATCAGAAGATCGTCGCGCTGACCAACGTAAATACAAAAAACACTCTAAAAAATATTATCGCAGCCATCGTTAATACACGATCTGTTGACACAACAAAAAAGCACCTTCGGGTGCTTTTTTCGTTTATTGCACTTATTACTTGTTAATTATGGATAAATTTGGAAGAGAAAAATACAAGCGATTAACAAGCTATCCATCTTCAATGCAATGCTTTGTCCTATCTTAGACTCAAGAGATAACAAAAGATTCCCACTGGAGTTCACCATGAAATTTAATTCAATTTTATTTGCTACAGTCATTGCAACTTCTGCTATTGCGACGACAGCAACTTATGCAGGCAATAGTACCAATGTTGCTTTAACCTCTGCGCTTGGTAGCGTAGTGGGCACTGCAGTGGGCAAACAAATGGGTGGCAATACTGGTGCCATGATTGGTTCTGCTCTTGGCGGTGCAGGTGGTGCTGCAGTTTCAGCCAATAAACGTGACCGTACTGGTGCTGCAATCGGTGGTGGTTTAGGTGGTGTGGGTGGTTACACTGTCGGTAAAAGCATTGGCGGTACAAATGGCGGCTATATCGGTTCTGCTTTAGGTGCTGCCGGTGGTTCACTACTCGGTAAAAAAGTCAGTGAAGATCGTCGTTATGATGATCGTACAGACCGCCGTTATAATAGCTATAACAACCGTCGCTACAATCGTCGTTAATATTCAGATTAAACTTTTAAAGCACCTTCGGGTGCTCTTTTTTACTTTTTAATCATAATGATCAGTGACTAATTATGAATAAATCAGGAAGAAAAAAAATACAAACCAGTAACAACTCATCCATCTTCCTTTCCACATTTTTTATTACATTTAACGCAAGAGATAACAAAAGCTTCAAAAAGGAGTTTGCCATGAAATTTAATTCAATCATTCTTGCTGCTGTAGTGACTTCATCTGCTTTAACAATGACTACAGCCAATGCAGGTAATACAACAAATACAGCCTTAACTTCTGCCCTAGGGGGTGTCGTCGGTGCCGCAGTCGGTAAACAAATGGGTGGTACCACGGGCGCAATGATTGGTTCCGCTATTGGTGGTGGTGCAGGTGCTGGTGTTGCTGCTAACAAACGTGACCGTACTGGCGCTGTGATTGGCGGTGCGTTGGGTGGCGCGGGTGGCTATACCGTAGGTAAAAACATGGGTGGCACCAATGGTGGTTATATTGGCGCTGGCTTAGGTTCTGCCGGTGGTGCAATCTTGGGTAAAAAAGTCAGTGAAGACCGCCGTTATGATGATCGATATGATCGCCATGACAATGGCCGCCATTTAGGCTGGAACAAACACCGTTAATTCCAAAGATTCAATTTAAAGCACCTTCGGGTGCTTTTTTTATTTAAATGCTGCAATTACTTAATTCATACCCACAACCCTAATATATCGAAAAAAAACGATATACAAACTCACTCAGTCATCGTATGCTTTTCTTAGATATCATACTTGAGAAAACCAATGCGTTCATTAAAAGACATCCAATTTTCAATACTTGAACTTGCACCCGTCCGTGATGATAAAAGCATTCAATTTTCACTGCATCATGCTTTGGAAGTAGCACAAAAAGCCGAACAATTAGGCTACAAACGTCTGTGGCTTGCAGAACATCATAATATGGACGGCATTGCCAGTTCAGCAACGGCTGTTTTACTGGGTTATATCTTAGCGAATACTACGACTTTAAAAGTCGGTTCAGGTGGCATTATGTTGCCTAACCACGCTCCTTTGGTGGTTGCAGAACAATTTGGTACTTTGGCAACCCTTTATCCGAATCGTGTTGAACTCGGTTTAGGACGTGCCCCAGGTACAGATCAGGTCACCATGCGTGCATTACGCCGCGGTCGCCAGGAAACTGAAGATCAGTTTCCACAAGATGTACTGGAAATTCTGCAATACTTTAAAGAACCACTACCGCATCAACGTATTATTGCAACACCGGGACAAAGTACCCATGTTCCAGTGTGGCTTTTAGGTTCAAGTTTATTTAGTGCACAACTAGCGGCAAAATTAGGACTTCCCTATTCATTTGCCTCACATTTTGCGCCACGCATGCTCGATCAAGCGATCAAACTCTATAGAGAAAACTTTGAACCTTCTGAATATCTGGATCGCCCTTATGTTTCCATGGGTGTTCCAACTGTGGTTGCTCAGACAGATGAAGAAGCTCAATATCTAGCCACCAGTGCCTATCAACGTGTATTGGGTTTAATGCGTGGACAAAGCTTAAAGCTCAAAGCCCCTGTTGCAACCATGGAAGGACTTTGGTCACCTGCAGAAAAAATGTCAGTCGACAACTTCTATGCGATGGCACAAATTGGTTCAGCAGAGACGGTCAAGGCCGGTTTAGAAAAGCTTCTAGAAAAATATAATGTTGATGAATTCATTTTTACTTGTGACATTTACGATACAGATAAACGTATTCAGAACTTTGAATTATTAATGGATATCAAAAATTCTTGATCCTTTTAAAATCCTCAATAGCACCTGTATAGGTGCTATTTTTTTATATCAATGCCCATTCAGCTGGTCATTTTATCTATTTTATGCTGATTCGATCGGACAACATTTGCGATCTTGTTTAGCTTAGACATAATAACTGTATAAAAACAATCCAATACAAAAAATGGAAAATAGGATGAATCAATATATTAATAAACCTAGCTCTGCATTTATTGCTGTAAGTTGGGTTGCGCTTATCACGGGTGTAGCTGCATATATCATCGGCTTGTTTAACGCGTCAATGTTGCTCAATGAAAAAGGCTACTATTTAATCCTGATTTTATATGGCTTATTCGCCGCTGTATCTTTGCAAAAAATTGTCCGCGATAAACTTGAAGGCATTCAAGTGACTGTGATTTATTTTGGACTTTGCTGGGTTTCAATTATCATCTGCATCGCATTGCTTGCCATTGGTTTATGGAATGCCTCACTTGAATTAAGTGAAAAAGGGTTTTATATCATGGCATTTTTACTGAGTTTATTTGGTGCAGTTGCGGTTCAAAAAAATATTCGCGATTTAGACTATCTCAGAACACATACCTAGCCACCAAGTGTCCCCAATTATTCCAATACACAATTTCAACCTATAGAACATGATGAGGAAAAAAACTAAGCTTTTATAAGCATCATGAATAAAAATAAGACTTGTTCTTTCATGGCAGGTCTTTATTTTTTATGAGTTCACAACTAAAAAACTATGAAGATAAAGCAGATGTGAATCACTATGCCATAGTGAATTTTCCAGGATGTAAGGAAAATCAAATTAGAGTCATCGCAACGATTAATATTAAATTATTTCATCCTAAGCACATAACAGCCTAAATCATAAGCAAAAATTAATCCACATTCGAAACAATCACATAGTTGCGATGACTGACCAGAGTTCAAAAAAATCTTTACCAAAAGTTCCAACTTGGATATACCAAAGAGTAGAACCAACCGCGACAAAGTAAAACAAGAAAGGATATGTAAATGGTTAACAAGAAAAAGAATCCATTGGATGGCTTCTTTCAAAATACGCCCGATTTTTTCCAGAACTTCAAAGGCAAAATTGTTGCCGCTGAAGATATTAAACTGTGTGATTTTTCCAATTTAAATGTGGCTATTGTGGGTGCAAACCAAATGACCGTGACGCATTTAGATCAAATTTGTAATCATGCAAAATCGGTTAAAATATTTCAAATTGCACCGCATTTTATTTTGCCACACACAGAAAAAGGCATTCATAAACTGCTTTCACATCCTTTAATTATTAAAAATCGCCGCTTATTTAACAATCGCGTCAAATCATTATTGGCTATTCGCTATCTTGAATCACAAATGAAAGACAACTGGTTAAAACGTCAGTTAATGCCCAACTCGGCCAGCGAAAATAAAGTGTTCTTTAAGTCAGATACTTACTATGCAGCATTACAGCGTGAAAACTGCAAGTTAAGTACCTGGCCGGTGGTTAAAATTACAGAACAAGCGGTACAAAGCATGGAAGGCATTGAACACTTGGTGGACGTAATTATCACGACCTATTAAGTTTTGAGCATAAAAAAGAGGCGGATATACCACTGCTGTCCCATAGTTTGATTTAAATAAAAAAACCTGAGTCCGAACAGTTAAAATATGAGTGCAAACAAACACTTTAACGACCAGGATTCAGGTTTTGTCACATCAGAATACCGTATTTC
>NZ_JABERK010000007.1:0-10795 GCF_013004315.1 Acinetobacter sp. ANC 5378 | reverse complement strand
GATTTAGATTTTTACTGATCTAAAATCATAACTTCCCCAAAATCAGATTAAATATATGAAAAAAATAGCATTAATTACTACATTGCTTATTGTATGTGGTGAGGCTTCTGCAATTAATTGCTCTCAGCTTTCAAAGATTGCAGATGACAATAGTATTCCGTATGGAACTAAATATAGTTTTGTCGTTAAAGGTCAAAAGGGATTCCGAACTTACTTTTATTCTGCACCATCATCAGAATGTAAGATAAAGCAACTTTTTCTTATTCCAAAAGATTCAGTTGTAGCTTATCAAGAGTTTAATAACGAAAATAAAACATGGCTCTATGTCATGTATATAGACAAGAATGGTAAGGATACAGAAGGTTGGGTTCTTGAAAATCACTTTAAAGTTTCTGGTTCTATTAGTCTTAAATATGCACCTTAAGGATGTCTAAATACATTATGAAAATTCAACTTTTATTACCAATTAGTATTTTTTTACTTTTACCATCTCTGTGTCTAGCTGGAAGTAAAATAAATAGTAAGGATAGTGCTTATTGTGAGCAAAATTCTTCAAATATTATTGACTGTTTGATTAAAAAACAGGGAGATACTAAAACAGCTTTAAATAAAGCATACAATCAGGTCTATAAAATGATTTCTTATGATAGTAATTTGCAAAAAGCATTAGAAAAATCACAAATAGAATGGGTGAAACTTAGAAATGAACAATGTTCTTTAGAAGCTGAAATATATGGTCGTCAAGCAGATCAATATCTCATAGAACAAACATGTCTTAACTATTTAAACAAACAGCGCACGTTATATCTAAATAGTGTAGAAACAGCAAATTAAATATCTATTACTATCTCTATGTGAATGCCCATATTTGCAGGTTTCAGCGAATGCATTATCATACGAATCTCCTGTTTACCGACCGAGACTCATTATAGGGAATCGAAGATTCCTATCTTATAAACCAGGGGAAAACTTAATAATGAAAAAAATATTTTTATTGCTAATTTTACTTTCTTCAACACAAGTATTTGCTGAAAAGATAGATGATTGTGAGGATTTCTATGAAATTGCTAAGGAAGTTATGACAGTACGTCAAAGTGGCATGGATCAAATGGAATATAGAAATTCTACTAAAAAACAATTTAAGGGTAGAGAACTATCTCGCAGATTAAATTTAATAGATCAGGCATATACAAGACAGTATTTTGGACATATCCCTGAGTTGAAAGAAGGAGTGAAAACTCAAATTAAAACATTTGCAGAACGTGCTTATAAATTATGTAAACGTGGTGAATGGTGAAGTCTTTATAAAGCTCTTTCTAGCGATGTTAGCCCTAGTTTTGACACTGTGATAAAAGTAGTTAAAGCTCTCAATTTACGTTTAGCCATTTAACAAATATAATCTAAGACAAGTGGGATTATGAATCCCACTTTTTTGAAATATTTTAGTAAATTTCTACAATAGAAATCATTTCTTCCGGTGTAAGTTTTTCTTTTTCACCTAATTCTTTCCATTTATTCAGCATCTTCTGATATTGATTTTTCTTAGGGCTGTGAGAATTCATCAGGCCGTTATCAATAATATCTGTAAATCTATCATCTTCTTTTAATGCTTGCGTAAAGCTCATTAAACGCCTTTCATTATTGCCATCAAATCCTTTGAAAGTAATATTGACTGCATCAATAACACTTTTATCATCCAAATCATCATAATTATTTTTTAAAGTTCTATAAAGGCTTAATGTCTTTACAACTAATTCGGCATCATTGTCATCAAGAACATCACTTAGACACTGGAAATGATCTTTGTACAACCATTTATAGCCATTTCTTAAATTGTTTGATAATTTCTTATAGTATTGAACTCCATAATCACTATCTTCGAACTTACTTAATATTTCATATTGGTTAGCCAAAATTAATCGTTCTGTATCAGTTAATTTTTCTAAATTTGACATAATTTGTATTCGTATAGGTTATTTAATACTTTGATATTGGTATCTATTTTTAAAATTCAAGACTCTATTTAATTGAATAGAAAGATGTTTATAAAATAAGAGCTGTTTTTTGAGGTAAAAACTTATAAATGAAAAAAATAGTTTCAAGAATATTCAAAGTTTTTTACACATTAATATTCGTGGTGAGATTAAAGGAATTTCTAATAAGTTACATGAAATCAATGAGAAGCTAAATAAAAAAGCCCTATAATATTATCGAGCTTTTTGTTAAATAAAATATGAATTAATTGGCGTAGTACTCTTTAAACCATTCCAATTCTTTTACTCTAGATGCAGTAGTATCTAAGAAACATGAACTGCTGTTCAGAGTTGCTGAAGTTCCTGAATTTGGATCAGCATAAAAATCACAGTTTAAATCTCGATACTTAATCCAAGAACGTTGAGTTTCTTGAAGTTGCTTTTGGCGCTGAGGTGGAATTAACCCTATCACATTCTTATAAGCGTTATTTAATCTAATATCCTGACGTTTAGTTTCCGCCCCTATACAATCAAGCATTTCGACTGTAACACCACCTGAATTATCCATACAGTTATTATATTGCTTACTAAATTCAACTTCATCAGCCCACGTAAGTTGATTCGAAATTAATAATACTAAGCCTAATAGTAATGTCTTTTTCAATTTCATTCCCCCCAATTCTTAAATTTCTCTAAAGTTAATATAATATACCTTATACGAATTGATTGAATTGAAAAAAGCCAGTGCATAACTGGCTTTTTAGTGTCACGTATAAGTCTAAGACTTGCTTTAAACGCACCTAAATCGATGTTCCACGGCTTCTAAGCCATTGATTTCATGTTCAGGATTCTAGCTGCCATAACGTTACTTTGGGGTGTACTCCAAGTTTACATAATGTCGCATCTTCTGTGAAATCGTCTTTTCTACGCAAATAAACCCGATTTAAAGGCGAAACCTAACAATATTACAAGTAGCACTGTTAGCATTGCTTTAAGCCTAAAAATCGTATCATGAGCTATTTTAATTTTCTCCTTATACTCTACCTCTGACATTGAAAACTTATCCATTTCAGCCTGAATAGCGTCCATATATTTTGAAATTTTTTCTAATTTTTCGCTCTGCTGTTCATTTTTAAGTGATAGCGCAGTATTGGATTGCTCCAGTTGTTTATTTAAATTGATCTGCTGAATAAGTTTGTTCGCTTGATCGGCATTGATTTTTTGACTTTCCTCATTAAATTCATCCTGCTCTTTAGACTCTTGAATCAACTGCTTTACTCTAGCAGTCAGTTTTATGTTTTTTTCTTTGAGGGCTTCATTCTCTTGTTCTAGAGATGCTTTAGCTTTTTCTATTGTAGAAAATTGCTTTTTAAAGTCGGTGAGCTGTCGCTGTAGCTCAATATTTTCCTCAAAGTGACTTGTCGCAACCTCATCAACTAAAAAATCACAATATTTAAAAAAATCGGCTTCAATCAGGGCAAAGGGCATGGCATGAGAAATTTTTAAATGCTCAACAATTTCACGCCAACTTTTACCCGTGCGGTACAGCTCGGTAATTTCATCCTGTCGGCTCTCAAGCCATCTACGTTTATTGAAATAAGGGGTTTTAGCCATCACTCAATATCCTTGTAAAAACTATCGTTATAAACATAGCCATCACTGCTTTTGGACGCTAAAAACCTCTTACCCTCCTCACTGCTTTTCCATGCCAAAAGTAGCTCTCTTGAGCTTTGATTGGCTTCGTCTTTAATAGCCCTAAAATATGTATGAATTTCGGTATTATTTTTAATTTTTGCAGTGGAAGCACGGACATAGCTTAGATTTAACTTTCGTCCACCTGCACCTAAAAAACTACGGTTCATTTTTGACTGAAAATAGGCCGTGAACATGCCATATAACTTACCGATCTGCACACGTACACCACGGTAGCCAATATAGCCCTCAAGGCTTGAAAGGTACTTTTCAAAATGTTCTTTTACATCCGTATTGGATTTATTTTTTTGAAAGCTATTCACCAAATTAACGCCACGTTGACGCACAGCCTCAAACGCTTCTTGCTTCAAACGCCATGTAAAGTTGGTGGCATGTTTGGTATTTTCACTCAAGCCCATTTCCTGCAATTCTTTGATGCTTTTGGCTCGTTTTGTGAGCTGTAAAAAAGTATATTCACCCACTGTTAAGGATATCTTTCCGAAGGTTTCAGCACCTTTGACCTGTTTAGAAATTTGATCATTTAAATAATCAAGATGATCATATTTATTTTGGATAATCTCACCACCAGGCAAGCGTAGAAGTAAGTCATTTACACGACAAAGCAAAAGCAAAGTCGGGGGTCTAAGTGCATATAATTTATTTTCACCTTTCGATTTATCACGTAAATAACTGTAAAAATCAGCTTCACTAAGATTTTCTTTCTGAAAGCAGCCACCGTTATAGGTAATGCAACAAAATGTGCTTTGTCCGGACAAAAATTTTCGATACTGCTGTTGTGGTGTATTCAGCAAACCATAGCGGTCATTCCATTTTTCCAACATTGATTCTGCATTACTAAAACTGCTCGGTTTAATCAAAATTCCCAAATCGTAACCTTTGCTGAAACATGCAAGGGTCGTATGCGTGAATTCTTTTATGCCAGTGGTGTAATAAATCATTTTTTCTTATTTAGTCCAAAAATTTAATGATTAATATACCCTCATTTGTAGATTCTTAAAGGGATTCTGAGAATTTTTTTAATAGTTATATTTAAAGAACTACTTTTAGGTAGTTATAACCGAATTATGCTATCGCATAATTAGCAGTTCCAAAAATTCGACTTGACATGGTATTTGATACGCATAAGATCAGATTTGTAGATATTGTTTTTTCGTTGGACTGCCAATCCATACATTCGATTTTCCTTAAATTGTTTGTTCGTGGATTGCCAACCATGAACAAACAACATCACCCCTTTTCGCAACTTGCCAAGTTGTGAAAAGTTTTATCGGTGAAGCTGCATACGTCCGAAAGGTAGTTGGTGCGGCTACGATAGGGGCTGACGGGTGTGAATCCCGTTTTCTACCTGTTACAAAGTTATGTTCCTGTTTTTACAGGATGCAAGTAGGGCGACACGGAAACGGGCATTGACGGGTTATCAGCGTTTAAAACATATGACTGGTAACTTAGTGAATTAACCCTGTTTTATTTGTTACGGTGAGCCATCTCAAGGATTGAGTTAAGGGCGTTAATAACCGCTTGGCAGATGCTTCGTAAGGGCATAGTCAAGGCGCACAGGTGGGCTTTTGAGATGATCGTGAGGTCATAGGGGAATGAGGTGTTAAACTGGATTTCTCGGCACGTCACGGTGAATTGTTGAACTCGTAGAAATACGTTGCAATTTGCTTTGGCGGTCAATGGATAGCTCAAGCCTGTAAGGTCGGCTCTGTCAACATACAACTACAAAATAGTTGGTGGCAGTCGATATGCGTAGAGTAAGTGCTTTACCTTATTAATTTAACTAGGAAATATAAGCTAGAAAAGACTTGGAACTGCGGTCTAGCGAAGTATGGAATTGATTTTAGTTAAGTTAGAGATAAGCGTACTACTCGATTTCAATGATTTTTATTGAAATCAAAGACAAGTAAACTAACGTGGGCGCACTTCACACCGTTTGAGTTGTAGATATTTAATTTCTGATTGATAGGTTCACAGGAAAGCGATTCTAGGCAAACAACGAGGTGGTGGTCGGTGACGATCTTTAGAAGTGTTAGAGAATCAGACAAGTACAAAACCTTTGCTACATCGAGGTTGCAGTCACTCCGAGCGAATAAAAACGTAAGGGCTGATAATTGGGAAAGTCTATACCGATAAGTTGGTGATGTTTAAGGTGAATGAACACAGAATTTTCAAGTAATAATCGAGTGGTATCAACATGCTTTGGCTAGCATGATTTACTTGAAAAACTGTCTTAAAACGATTCTACAATCGTGAGAATGAGTTGTCTTGGCCGACAAGGATATTTTCAAACTGTTGATGCAGTATAAATACGTACAAATTAGTAGTTTTAACAACCCAGTCCTCTTTAAGAGGCTGGGTTTGTCTTTGTATAATTATAAATATCTCTATTTCTTTATGGTTTGCGATCTAAGCTATCTTATTTTGAGAATGTATCTTTTTATTAGAAAAAGAGTTAATTAAGCTATAACACCCTATTTCTTGCGTTTAAATGGCACTATCAATTAGATCAAAGATAAATAAAAGCATTCTACTAAGTGCTCTCACTCACTCAAGATCACCACACCCCTCGCTATGCTCGGGCTGATGGTGAACGTTGAGTGAGTTTCGGCAATACTCACCCTAAGGGCGTGATTTTGAGAAAAATCAACATCCCTTAAGTATTGCCGAATAACCTGATTGGGCTGACGGAGCCACGCATCGGTCGTATCCGCACATAGCTTTGCAAACTATGCAGACAAGGACTCAAGGTTTTGCACCTCTCTCCACGCGCTCCCTGTCGCTACACGGCTGTATCTCTGCGAGGGTTTCCCCAACGTACAACTTAACAGTCCGATGCAACTACTCCCAACGCTCCGCCTATGTGAAGTTCCCCTGTAAGCGGTTTAGCCTTTCGACTATAGCTACAGTACGCCAGTGACACTTATTCCTACCACACGTACTGCATGCCGACCGTAAAACGGACACGCAGAAGCGGGCAAAGCTCGATCTGGGAACTTATTTGATGATTAAAAACACTGTATTAACGAAGACTTATCATTTTGAGACTTGATCTAAACGCATTTTGCTGTGAAAATAGAGTTCAGGTACAAGCCTTAGCGTGAAATCATAACGGTCGCCAAACCTTATGATCTTCGTTACTTGATGTTCGTGCATCAAATAACTGCGTACCGCTGAATATAAAGGGAAACCCCAAAATGTTGCAAGACATTTTGGGGTTTTTCTTTTCCGTATCAACAATTTAAGTTCCCTTCTAGTTCCCTTCTAGTTCCCTTCTAGTTCCCTTCTAGTTCCCTTCTAGTTCCCTTCTGGCTCTGCATCTTTATGATTCTTATCTGTTTTCAGACAGAAGAAAAATTCCTTCTTTTTTTCGAAAAATTTTCTTTTTTAATTTTAATAAAGAATTCGTTTGCTTGTTTTTTAACCAAAAAATAAACTAATAAAATATATGCTGATGTCTATACTCATGTCTTCAAACAAAATAAATAGGTCTCATAAGCTAAATGGCTAAACTATCACTGAGCGAAGTATCCAAACAGTTTAATGTCGATAGATCGACCATCTACAGAGCTGTACGCAATGGACGCTTATCACGTTCCAGTGATGGCCAATTTGATATTGCCGAAGTGATTCGATGCTTTGGTGAACCAGACCAAGTATCTAAACCGACTGAACCACAGAGACAAAGTAGTGATGCCGCAACACAAAAACTCATCGCTCATTTAGAAAATGAAGTCAGAAAATACCAAGAACGTGAAGAACGTTTGATGCAACAAATTGACCGTATGCAAACCCTTATTGAGTTAAAAAGTGTGGCACCTGCCACAGCAGTGCCACACCATGACGCCACAGCATGCGACAACCAAACGCCACAGCATGCAACAACAGATCAAAATATTGAAAATAAAGAAAATTTAAATAAGGATGTGGCAGCAAGTGTGGCAATTCCACAACAAGATGCCACAGCACGTAACAGCCAAACGCCACAGCGTGCCACGTTGCAAAATATGGCAGCACCACAACCTAAAAAACGGGGTTTATTTGGGCGTGTATTAAATGCCGTATTCAACGATGATGAATAACGTCAATCTTCTACCTGACGCTTTTTAATTTTAAAAGTTCCTCGATTAACCACTCGGTGAGCTGGATTACGACCATATAAGTGTTTAACCACGGTTGGTTCACCATTCGGTGCTTTGCTCACTAAGACATCATTTTCAACATAAAGAACGGGGCCATTTTGTTTTGCTTCGATAAAGCATTCTTGAAGTACACGCGCTGCGACATTAGCAATCTCACGTTCTTTGTCACTTTCATCAATTAGATATTGATTTGACATATTTACCTCTATTAGCAAAACACTGGATTAAATTATTTAGTATCAGAGGACCACAAAACAAGAAGAAATAGGGTAAAAATTGGCAATAATATCCTGCACCACCGTTCATGTGGATTGTTTAACTGAGATGAACAAACCCGTGGAACATTGATCAAATAGTAAGCGTGGAACGTGAATAATCATTAAAAAAGCCCAATCGGTGAGGATTGGGCTTGATGTATTACGATAAGCAACTGAATTATATAAATATAAAAAGAGCATTTCGTATAACGTGCATTATGTTAATTGTAGAAAAATTCACTAATAGTCAGTAAAGTTAAAGTGTTTAAATAGCTATATTAACCACACGAATAAATGACAATTTTAGAAAATGAAAAATATATTTCGAATATTCCTCAGTATTTGATTAATTCATATATAGAAACTGAGAGTTTTCCAAATTTTTTAGGGGAACATAGTAATCATTGCTATTGGATGATATTCAGTGATTATTGCTTTGCACCTTCCAACTCCTTCAAAGACTCTGTTATTACAGCGACAATAATCCCTTTTTCCGACTATAAATGGCTACAAACTTATTGTAGCCTCAGTAAATTAAAAACAAAGCTGGATATAAAAAAATCGTATATAAATGATAAACATATATCATTTATAAAGTTTATGGAAAGCCTTCCTGCATTTCATATATCTTTAAAAATAGACAAAAATCTAGATTATTATAAGAATGAAAAAATCAATGAAAAACAGTTTTTTATACAACATTTCGAAGGAATAAAAACACATTACAGCAATCATATTAATTATGGTGTTGCTCAACCAAATACGAGGATGAATATAGAGAATATCAAAAAAGTTATAACCGAACTGAACAACCAACCAAAGATAGAATTGTTTAAACAGGCTCAAATAATATCCTCTTTAATTTCAAGTATAAGTAAGATGATTATTGATTCAACTCAAGTCGAAAGTAAAATTTTATGGTGCTCAGATAGAGATAACATTTTAAATTATCTCAAAAAATCTATTCTTCAACCTTTTGTTTTTGACATGATACAAACTGATGTCTATAGATTAAACCCCAAAAATAGATATCATCTTGATTTTTTAAGAAAAACTAGTATTGATTTTGATGAGTTAGTAAGAATACCTGATTACATTGCAGGTACAATATCTGATCTTAATTTAGAAAAAGTAAGCGTAAGTCACGAAAAGTTTTTACCTATTTTGTACTCATTTTTAACTAATCCAAATAAGAGTTTGGTTCTGAGCTTAAAGAACAATTCCAACAATCTTGAATTAACAAAATATGACTTTAAAAAGGTTGTCACTAAAGAGCCTAACTGGAATAACTACAAAAAAATTAAATAACTTGATATAGATGTATCCTTAAGGATACAATTGTTATATGTACTCAATATATACCACTGAAGTCTTTGATGATTGGTTTGATAAACTCAAAGATCAACAAGCAAAAAGACGTATACAAGTTCGTATTGATCGGGTTGAAGATGGCAATTTTGGAGATACTGAGCCAGTTGGTGAAGGTGTATCTGAACTACGCTTCTTCTTTGGTCCTGGTTATAGAGTTTATTACTGCCAACAAGGGCAAAGAGTCATCATTTTATTAGCAGGTGGTGATAAAACCACTCAAAGTAAAGACATAAAACTCGCCTTGAAGTTAGCAAAAGACCTAGAGGAGGAACTATAAATGGCTATTAAACTTCGTAAGTGGGATAGTGCAGAGCACCTCAAAACAGAAGAGGATATGCAAGCTTACTTACAAGCATGTATTGATGAATCTAACGGTGATGCAGCCTTTATCGCCAAAGCATTAGGAAACATTGCTAAAGCTAAGGGTATGACTCAACTCTCTAAGGAAACTGGCTTAGGAAGAGAAAGCCTTTACAAAGCTCTATCTGGGGATGTTAATCCTAGCTTTGACACTGTTATAAAAGTTGTTAAAGCCCTTAATTTACGCTTAGCTATTTAAAAAAGGGAGAATCTCTCCCTTTTTTTATCGCTTTGGTCGTGTGAATAGTACAAATAATCCAAGTATCACATCTACTAATGCCCAGAAAATTATCACCATACCTAAACCTAATGTAGAACCTAATGTAGCTCCTGCTTGTTCATATTCATTTTGACTCGAAGCAATAATTTCTGAAGCGCTTCCACAAGATTTGAATGTCATAACAAGCATAAAAAGGTTAAAGAGAATAAAAAGCCATTTAAAAATCTTACCAAAGAAACCTCTTTTAGGTTTTCTTAATCCAGCCCCACAAGAAGGACAATCTAAAGCTTTATCACTCACTGAATGGCTACATTCAGGGCAATTTATTAAAGGCATATCTGCTCCATCAAAATAAAAAATTTGCTTTTAATTAAGTCATTGTTTTATAAGATTCTAACTTAAAATAGCTTTTAGAGTTTATTTTTATGAAATACCTTCTAATTTCAACAATATTATTAACGACATCATCACTCGCTTTTGCAAATAAAGAAGATTCTATAAAAGAAATCTTCTTTATGATGATTTTAGTACTTGGCTTGACAATGGAAAGGCCTTATTCGACTGGAATAGGCAGCTCCACAGATAATAGATAAAATTAATGTTATAAGAAATTTCATATTATTCTTTCCCTCTACATTGATTTAGATTTTTACTGATCTAAAATCATAACTTCCCCAAAATCAGATTAAATATATGAAAAAAATAGCATTAATTACTACATTGCTTATTGTATGTGGTGAGGCTTCTGCAATTAATTGCTCT
>NZ_JABERK010000067.1:0-1371 GCF_013004315.1 Acinetobacter sp. ANC 5378 | reverse complement strand
GGCATAGGTATCTACACAATTTCCGAGCTTTGCGTTAAATTGAAGAGCATGCTCTTCAATTTAACATCTCTGGTCTGGATCAGCGTCTTGTCAAACGCTATAACAGCCTTGTAAAACTCAATATGAATCCTCTTGCTTCACTTGCGCCCGCAATCAAAGACCTGGCCTCTACCCAAAAGTCGAGTTTCTCAACTACACAGGCAGTTTGGCGATTCCTGAATAATGATAAAATCTCTTTTAGTCAATTAAACCAGCCGATTAAGCTTCTTGCATGCGAACAGATCAAGACATCATCGCATCAGTATGCATTAATCGTTCATGACTGGTCTCAACTGCAGTATGTGAAGCACAATCATAAGGTTCAGCGTCTTCAAAGAACACAGGCGAATTCAGGCTATGAATTGCAAAGCAGTTTACTTGTCGATGCGTCATCAGGGCTCCCGATTGCGCCATTAGCTCAGACGCTAACAGATGCATCCGGCTGTTATTCCACATTCAGTGAACAATACAGCGAGCGCAAGTCCCATTTGGACTCACTCGCAGAACAAATCAAAATGATTGAACAGTATCCGATTGAGAAAACAAAAGTCCATATCATTGACCGTGAAGGAGACTCGATTGCCCACTTGAGGGAAATCAGCAGCCATGGTTTTAAATGGTTGATCCGAGCTAAAGAAAGCCATCGGATTGAGCATCAAGGGGAAACCTGCAAAGTTGCAGAAGCCACAGAAAAAGTAGTAACTCAGCAGGTTAAGCCGATTGCTTATAAAGGAAACCGGCATATGCTGCATGTTGGAGAAACCGATATTCGGATAACGCGTGCAGCAAAACCGAAGAGAAAAGATGATTCAGGCCAACGGGTTGCTCCCCAGCCAGGCAAGGCGGTTGCAGCCAGATTAATTGTTGCTGTGGTGAAAGATGCTCAAGGTAAAACAGTCGCGAGATGGTCGCTGATCAGCAATGTTTCTTCAGAGATTGATGCGGTAGAACTAACCACCTGGTATTATTGGCGCTGGACAATTGAGTGCTATTTCAAGCTTCTCAAACAGGCAGGGCATGACGTTGAATCATGGCTTCAGACCACACCTGCAGCGATTTTAAGACGGCTCCTGATCAGCAGTATGGCGTGTGTGCTGACTTGGCGAATACAGCGTTCTGAAGATGAACAAAATCAGAAAATTCGTATATTTCTGGCCCGTCTTTCAGGCCGACAGCAGAAGAGAGGTAAGTTGGAAAGTGCACCTGCAATATTGGCAGGACTTTCGATTTTACTGAACACTCTTCAACTGCTCTCAGAATATTCAATAGATGAACTGAATGAAATCGCAACAATTGCATTAGGTACCTAAAGATGTGTAGATACCTATGCCT